>NZ_JANIAG010000130.1:0-16513 GCF_028682155.1 Pseudomonas sp. 39004 | reverse complement strand
GTGGACAACCTGGCCGCCAGCACCTTCACGCTTTCGCCGTCCAGGTCCCGCCAGCACTCCCCTGCCTGCCGATCAGCAGGCAAGGCTGCCCAACTTACCCTCCATACTCGCTCAAAGCCCCGCCGTTAAAGGCTTGCAGCGCGCTTTTGAAATCATGGCATGTATTTCGCTCTTGGCCTGTCAACGCCTGGTCCGCTGCAACACGCGGCCCAAACCTGTTGAACCCCTGCCTGGAGCTGCACATGAACAATCTCTGGCGTCACGGCCTGGCCCTGCTGGGCAGCCTGTTCCTCAGCCTGACCGCACTGGCGGCCGAGCCACCGGCTGCGGTGCGCATCGCCATCGTTGCCTTCACCCAAGGCGGCGCGCCGGTCTTCGGTGGCATCCCGGGGCGGGTGATCGAAGACGGTTGGCTCGAACAGCAATTGGCCGCCCGCGGCGTGAAACTGCAATGGACCGCCCTGCCCCACACCGGCGCCGGCCCGCAAATCAACGAGGGCTTCAGCAACGACAGCCTGGACTTCGCCGTGCGCGGCGACCTGCCTTCGGTCATCGCCGGGGCCGGCCAGGTGCCCGGCAAGCTGATCGTGCCTGGCGGCAGCGGCAACAACATCTACCTGGTGGTGCCCAGTGACTCTACGGTAAACAGCATCCAGGACCTCAAAGGCAAGCGCCTGGCCCTGCATCGCGGGCGCCCCTGGGAGTTCGCCTTCAGCAACTTCCTGCAAAGCCAGGGGCTGACGCTCGGCGACTTCAAGGTCGCCAACCTCAACCCGCAGGTTGGCGCCGCCGCTGTGGCAGCCGGCAAGGTCGATGCAGCCGTGCTGCTCAATGAGGCCTATGCCCTGCAAGACAAGGGCGTGGCGCGGATCCTCTGGTCGACCAAGCAAGGCGCCAATGACTGGCGGTTGGTATCCGACCTGTGGGGCACCGACCGCTTCGTGCAGCAGCACGCCGACCTCACGCAACTGGTGGCCACGGCCTGGGTGCGCGCGGCCTGGTGGATCTCCCTGGAGCAGAACCGCGATGGCTATTACGCGCTGTCCTCGCGCGCGGGCGTGGCCGAAAGCGTGCTGCGCCGTGACGACCAGGACGACCCGGTGGCGTGGAAGGCGCGCTGGGCACCGAAAAGCGATGCCCAGCTCAAGGCCCACTACGACGCGCTGGGCCAGTACGCCCTGGCCAACCGCCTGATCCGCACGCCCTACGACATCACCCACGACCTGGCCACAGGCTTCACCCGCCAGGCACTGATCGACCTGCAGCTCACCCACTATTGGCCGTCACTGGACGCTCAAATCAGCCAACAACCTTGAGAACATCACCCATGAAACTGTCTGTTTCCGTCATCTTCGGCCTTAGTGCCCTGGCCTTTTCCATTGGCGCCTTGGCCGCCGACACCTACGCCCCCACACCCGACCCGCAACAGGGTGACGGCCGCGTTTCGAGCTTCTACACCTGGACCAAGGCGATCCCCGCCACGCCTGGCAAACTGCTGCGCAGCGAAGCGCTGGACCCGGCGCTGAGCCTGCCCAACGCCGCCAGTGCCCAGCGCATCCTCTACACCTCGCTGGACGGCATCGACGGCAAGACGCCGATCGTGGTGTCCGGCGCGCTGTTCATTCCCAAGGGCAAGGCGCCGGCCGGCGGCTGGCCGGTCGCCAGCTGGGGCCATGGCACCGTAGGTGTGGCGGATATCTGCGCACCGTCGTGGGCCGGGCGCTCCTACCGCGATGTGCAGTACCTGAACCGCTGGCTCGAAGAGGGCTATGCCATCGTCGCCACCGACTACCAAGGCCTGGGCGTGCCAGGTGGCCACCCGCTGCTGAACAACCGCATGGCCGCCTATGGCATTCTCGATGCAGCCAAAGCCGTGGTCGCGGGCGTGCCTGGGCTTGCCGACAAAGTGCTGATCGTCGGCCAATCCCAAGGCGGCGCCGGTGCGTTCGCAGCCGGTGCCTACGCGGCAACCTACGCGCCGAAACTGGGGGTCAAGGGCAGCATCGGCACCGGCGTGATATACACCGTGGGCCAGAAAAACGTCGGCGAACAGGACCCGAACAAGGTCGACCCGGCGCTGGCGTACGGCTTCTACACCCTGCTTGCCGCGCAGCAGTACGACCCGAGCATCAACCCGCGTGATTTCTACACCGACAAAGCCCTGCCGCTGTTCGAGCAGGCGCGCACCAGTTGCCTGTCGTCGCTGGTCAGTGACGTGGTCGGCACCGGCCTGACCCCGGCCAACGCCAAGAAGGACTACCAGGGCGATAAGCTCAAGCCATGGCTGGCGCAGGTGTCCTACCCCACCCTGAAACTGGCCCAGCCGATCTTCATCGGCACCGGTGCCGAGGACAAGACCCCCGCCGCCGCCACCCAGGTCGCGCTGATGCAG
Source organism: Pseudomonas sp. 39004 (assembly GCF_028682155.1). Classification (NCBI taxonomy): domain Bacteria; kingdom Pseudomonadati; phylum Pseudomonadota; class Gammaproteobacteria; order Pseudomonadales; family Pseudomonadaceae; genus Pseudomonas; species Pseudomonas sp. 39004. The sequence goes on along the minus strand of NZ_JANIAG010000130.1, from coordinate 14,121 downwards.
GACGCCTGCAAGGCAGGCTCGGTAGTGCAAGGCCATCTGTACAAGGGCCTGGGGCACAGCGAAACGGTCAACGCCTCGCTCAAGGACTCGATCCCCTTCGCCCGCCAGGTCATCAGCGGCCAGCCGGTCACGCCCAACTGCAGCCCCAGCGTCCAGTAAGGAAGCCACCTCATGAGCCTCGAATTCTTCACCCGCCTGCCGCTGCATGGCGAAACCCAGTACCTCCCAGGCGACCCCCGCAACCGTGGCGACTGGCACGCGGGCGGCGCCAGCAGCGGTGCCGTGTCCGGGTTTGCCGTAGGTGATCACTTCACCTATATCGACTACCTCGGCCAGATCGCCCGCGCAGCGGAAATCAACGGCTTCGGCGGCGCGCTGATGGTCAATGCGCCCACCGGCGAAGAGCCGTGGACCGTGTGCTCGCTGCTGGCGCGAGAAACCCGCACCCTCAAGTTCGTCACCGCGTTCCAGCCCTACCACTACACACCCTGGGTGGCGGTGCAACAGGCCGCGACCTACCAGCGCGCCACGGGCAACCGGCTGGTGTGGAACATCATCAACGGCGGCTCCGACGCCCTCCAGCGCCAGGTCGGCGACTTCGAAGACCACGACCAGCGCTACGCCCGCGCCACGGAGTTCATGGACGTGGTGCGCGGCTACTGGCACAACGAGCAGTTTCACTACGAAGGCCGCTACTACCGCGCCGAGGGCGGCGGCCTGCGCGGGCCGCTGAAAAAGGCCGAGCTGCCGCTGATTTGCACGGCCGGTTCGTCGGTGGCGGCGCGCGAGTTCGCTGCCAAGCATGCCGACTTCTACCTGATGCGTGCCGAACACCCGAACGAAATCGCCGCGCTGATCGCCGACATCCGCGCCCGCGCCTTGAAGTGGGGGCGTACCGACATTCGCTTCGGCCTGTCCATCGATGTGATCGCCCGCGACACCGAAGAGGCCGCGCGGGCCGAGGCCAAACGCTTCTTCGACGAAGGCGTGGCCAAGGGCACGGTCAAGGCCCGCGCCGCCCACGCCGGCCTGCGCACGGCACGCAAGCTGAGCTACGAGCACGGCTACAGCGACAACGACGAGCAACAGGCCTTCGACGACTTTTTCATCCACCCCAACGTGTGGACCGGCTTCGGCTACATCGGCATCCCCCCAGGCTGCGCGCTGGTGGGCAGCTATGCCAACGTGGTGGCGCGCATCCGCGAGTACCACGGCATCGGCATTGACCTGTTCTTCCTCGCCGGCTACCCGCACCTGGAAGAAGCCTACCGCATCGGCGAGCACATCCTGCCGCACTTCCGTGGCCAGCGGGCCGCCCTCACCCGCCCGGCTTCCACCGCTGTGCAACTGCACGCCAGCAACGGAGCCTGATGCCATGGCCTGGGACGGTTACCCACTGAACCGCCGCAGCTTCCTCGGCCATGCCGGCGTGCTGGCCGGCGGGCTCCTGGCCGGCTGCGGCCCAAGCGACAGCCCCGGCCACGCGGTTGCCGACCTGCCGCGTCATGGCGGGCGCCTGCGCCTGGGCATCATCGATGGCAACCAGAGCGGTAACCTCGACGCCCACAAGCCGGTCGGCAGCGGCATCGTGCGGGGCTTTGCCCTGTACAGCAAGCTGTGGGAGTGGGACGAGCAGATGCAGCCGCGCCTGGCCCTGGCCGAATTTGCCGAGCCCAATGCCGACGCCAGCGGCTGGACCCTGCGGCTAAAACCGGGGCTGGAGTTTCACCACGGCAAGACCATCGACGCCGACGACCTGATCTTCTCCATCCGGCGCCTGACCGACCCGCAGCTGGCCTCGCCCTACGCGGCGCTGCTGCACTGGGTCGACCGCGACAACTTGGTCAAGCTCGACTCGCGCACCGTGCGCCTGGGTTTTCGCGAAGGCCGCAGCTACCTGCCGCTGCCCGAAACCTGGGTCAACTTCGGCGGCATCGTGCCGGTCGATTACCACCCCGTCACCAACCCGGTCGGTGCCGGGCCGTACAAACTCAAAAGCTTCACCCCGGGCCAACGCTCGCTGTTCACCCGTTTCGACAATTACTACAAGCCCGGCAAGCCCTACGCCGAAGAACTGGAAATCATCGACTTCAAGGACCAGACCGGCCGCCTGGCGGCCTTGCGCGCCGGGCAGATCGACATGGCCAACGTGATGTCCACCGAGCACCTTCAGGTGCTGCAGGCCGACCCGCGCCTGCGCCTGTTGAAATCGGTGAGCGGCAACTGGTTGTCGTTCGACATGAACACCGCCAAGCCGCCGTTCGACGACCCACGGGTGCGCGAGGCGTTTCGCCTGCTGGCCGACCGCGAAGAGCTGGTGCGCCGCGCGCTCAATGGCCAAGGCCGCGTGGCCAACGACCTGTACGCACCCTTCGATCCCACCTTCGACCACAGCCTCGGGCCACGCCCGCATGACCCACAACGGGCGGCGCAGCTGCTCAAGGACGCAGGCCAGGAAGGCCTGCAGGTGGAACTGGTGACGACCCCAGGGCCGGGGCTGGCCTCAGCGCTGGTGCTGGCCGAACAGGCGCGGCGCATCGGCGTGACGATTACGGTGCGTCAAGTGGACCTGGCAACGTTCCAGGGCCCGCAACGCGACGACTGGACCTTGAGCACCGGTGGCAGCATCGGCGCGCCGTTTCTGGCCAGCGCCATTCACACCGACGCGCCGTTCGCCGTGGCCAACAAGACCCACTTCCACGACCCGGCCTTCAGCGAAGCCTTCCTCGCCGCCATGGCCCAGCCTGACCTGGAGAAACGCAAGGCGCTGGTGCACCGCGCCCAGCGCATCCAATACGAACGCGGCGGCATGCTGATCTGGGGCTTTGCCGATTTGCTCGACAGCGTCAGTACCCGGGTGGGTGGGGCGCAGGCGGAGCAATCGCTGTTCAGTACCTGGAGGTTCGAGAGCCTGTGGCTGAGAAGTTGAGCATCAGGGAGGCTTAGCGCCCCCGGCAATCCCCCGATAAACCCATCAACCGCAGGCGCGGCTGCGCCCCTCGCTTTTCCCATTCCCCGAATAGTACGAGGCCCAGCCCCATGCCCCGCGTTGCCTTGCTGCACCCCAAATTCCAGCCCAGCTCGCTGGCCCTCGCCATCCTGGCCGCTACCGTGCCCATGGCGTATGCCGAAGACACCCCACTGCAAACGGTCACCGTGCAAGCCGAACAAACTGACGACGACGCCCTGCCTACGCGCCCACCCGCCTCGATCTACGGCGGCCTGGAAACCAAGGTCCTCGACACCCCACGCTCGGTTACCCAGATCAACGCCGAACAACTGGCCCGCGACCCGATCCAGAGCGCTGATGACCTGGTCAAGTACGCCCCCGGCATCACCCGTGGTGGCGGCCAGAACGCCGGTATCGCCCCGCAGATGCGCGGGCAGAACTCCGAGGTGTTCCAGGATGGCCAACGCGCCTACGGCGTACGCCACCCCGCCAATTTCAACGCCTACGAGGGTGCCGACATCGTTGCCGGGCCCTCCTCGGTCACCTACGGTTCGGTCAGTGGCAGCGGCGGCTACGTCAACTACCTGAGCAAGAAGCCCGACTTCAACCGCTTCCGTACCCGCCTCAGCGGCGAAGTCGGCAGTTGGGTCCCCGACGGCGAATCGCGCGATGCCAGCAAATTCAGTGTCGACCACACCGGCCCCATCAGTGACAGCCTGGCCTACCGGGTCAGCATCACCCGCCAGCGCCAGCAAACCTTCTACGACAACGTCGACAACAACTTCGACGCGTTCTACGGCGCACTCGCCTGGCGCAACGACAACCTGCGGGTGGACTGGAACGCCGCCTACGACGACTACTACGACTACAACATCACCCACGGCTGGAACCGCGCCACCCAAGACTTGGTAGACCACGGCAAGTACAACGCCGGCCGTGCCACGCCGATCATCCAGAACGGCAACAACCTGTGGTCGCCGGTGCTGTCGTCCGCTGCCAGCGACGCCCAGGTGCTGGGCTGGGTGCAGCGCCAGCGCAACGCGCAGGGCCAGTACCAGGTGGTCGATGGCAGCTTCCAGGGCGCCTCACCCAATACCCAGGCCAACCCTGGCAGCCTGCGCGGCTGGGTGTACGACCCGGCGCTGGCAGGCAATGGGCAGACCTCGCTGTCGTCGCAGACCGGCCAGCGCGCCGAGGACCAGAACCGCTCGCGGCGCTTCACCACACAACTGCGCGTCGAGGGTGACCTGACCCCGTCGATCACCCTGGCCAACAGCACCTTCTACCAGCACTCGACCGACACCACCGACGCGGTGGGTGCGTTCCAGGTGCAAGGCAAGGACGACATCTTCGACAACCGCTTCGAGTTCCGCGCCCGCGGGCAATGGCAGCTGGGCGGCCTGACGCTGGTCGACGACAGCAACAGCGGGCTGATCTACCGCCGCGAACGCAACGAGTCGATCGCTGCCAACAACAATTTCGGCTCCACCATCAACGCCTACGACCTCACCCTCGACCCGACCCTGAAAAACCCGGGCGACCTGCTTGGCCTGGCCGGGCGCAACCCCGCAGGCGGCAACGGCGCCTGGATCGGCCAACCCGGCGTGCCGCAGCTGTCCAGCTATTACGGCTGGCTCAACCTGCCAGCCATGTACCCGGCGGGGCACGGCCTGTACGCCGAATCGGTGGCGCCCTACACCGCCGACAGCACCTGGACCACCAAGACCCTGTTCAGCCAGCACAACCTGCGCCTGGGCGAGCGCGTGGGGTTGAATGTAGGGGCCAGCCGCAGCTGGATCGATGCCCGCATCGAAAACCCCTTCGTGCTCGCCGGCGGCAACCCGCGCAAGGACTCGGACAACTACCGGCTGTTCTCGGTACAGGTAAGCCCCTACTTCAAGCCCACCGACAACAGCACCCTGTACTACACCTTCGACCGCTCGCTGGCCGTCAATACCGGTTTCTTCACCAATGGCCTGGGCTGGGGCAGTGGCACCGGGGCCAACCAGCTCAACCCGCTGGCGTTCGAGAGCCTGAGCGTGCTGCACGAAGTAGGGTTGAAGGTGGAGGCCGTGCCCGACCAGCTGTTCTTCACCCTGGCCGCCTACAAGCAGGCGCGCGACCAGGCGCCGGACAGCAACAACAACATCGCCCGGCTGATCGTCAAAGGCTGGGAAGCGACCCTGCGCTACCAGGACGAGCACCTGCGCGGGGGCCTCAACCTCAGCCGCATCAGTGCCTACAACGAGTTCACCAGCCAGGCCGGGTTCGCCTCGGCCGGTTTCATCGCCGACAACGGCACCGTGTTCGGCGACAACAACAGCCTCAACCAGCGCCCGTCCGGCAAGTTCGATGCGGTGCAGATCCCCGAGTACAACGCCGGCGGCTATGTCGACTACCGCTTCGATTCCGGCTTCGGCGTGGAGCTTTCCGGCTGATGGACCAGTAGTTGGTACCTGAACCTGAGCAAGACGGTGAAGGTGCCCGACGAATACAACCTCGACCTTGCCGTGTACTACCGCCAGCCCCAGTGGGGCGTCACGGTGCGCATGCTCAACGTCACCGACGAGCTGAATTTCGTCAGTGGCCTGGCAGGTTCGACCAACACCTTCCTGCAACCGATGCCCGGGCGCACCTTGCTGGCCCAGGTCGATTACCAGTTCTGACCGTTGGCGCAGGCCTTGCTGGATTATGTTGATCTAGGCGTGAGTACGTTTCTCAACCGTGGGTATGACCCGTTGTATGACACGGTGGATTACGGGCGCTGGGTGATCCCGGCGGTACGCGAGGAAGTGCGCCGGCGCCAGGCTCGATTCGCCGGGTAAGTGCAGTTTCCAGGGTGCTGTGGGAAAGGGGCGCACAGCGCCCCCAGCGGTCACAACGAAAACGGATAACTCACGATCAACCGCGTCTGGTCGAAGTCACCACTGAAGCTGCGCCGGTTGCTGGCGTTGTTCAACCGAATGTTGAGGTTCTTCAAGGTGCCACTCTGGAAGGTGTAGTTCACCTCGGTGTCACGCTCCCACTCCTTGCCATTGCTGCCCGCCCCCGTGGTGGCATTCTCGCCGTGCCCATAGCGCACCATCGCCAACAACCCTGGCACGCCCATCGCGGCAAAGTTGTAGTCATAACGCACCTGCCAGGAACGCTCGTCGGCGTTGCTGAAGTTGCCATTGAACATATCGTTGCCCAAGGTCCGGCCACTGCTGCCATACACCGACATCCACTGGCTGTCACCGCTGACCTTCTGCAACCCCAGGTACACCGTGTGCCCGCTGTGCGAAGCCGACACCAAGCCATACGCCGTGCGGCTCTGGATATCGCCAATGCGCGCCTGGCCGTCTTCCTTGTCGATGAAATAACCCAGGTTGGCCGCCAGCGTCCAGTTACCCAGCGGCTGCGTGTGCAGCAGGTTGAAGTAGCTTTGCTGGTAGATGTCTTCGAGCTGCGAATGCCAGGCACCGACCAGCGTGCGCTGCTGGTTGAAACGGTACTCGGCACCGGCGTAATTGAACCCGTCAGCCATCACCCCCGGCGCCGCCCAGGCCGACAAGTCCTGCATGTTGGACGAGTTGCGCAGGCTCACCTCACGGTACTGGCCAGCCTGCAGGCTCAGGCCTTCTATCTCGCGCGAGTCGAGCATCGCCCCGCGGAAGGTCTGCGGCAGCAAGCGGCCATCGTCGTAGCGCAACAGCGGGATGTCGGGCATCAGCTCGCCCACCTTCAGCTCAGTTGCCGAAATGCGCAGCTTGGCCGCCAGCCCGGCCCGCCCATAGTTGTCTGCCGCACGCCCGTCATCGTGCACCGGCAGCAACTCGGAGCCACTGGCATCGCGGCTGCTGTCCAGCTTCATGCCGAACAGGGCAATGCCATCCAGGCCGACGCCGACCAGGCCAGGGGTATAGCCGGAGGTGAACTTCAGAATGAAGCCCTGGGCCCACTCGTCGACCTTGCTCTTGGCCGCACCCGAATCGCGAAAATCCCGGTTGAAGTAGTAGTTGCGCAGCGTCAGCCCAGCCTTGGCATCTTCGAAGAAGCCGCCCTCCTCGGCCCAGGCAGGCAGGCTCAGGCCTGACACCAGCGAAACGGCAACGGCCGTACGGGCCAGGGTGCAAGACGTGTCGATCATTATTATTGTTCTCCGCTTTTCATGGACGCAGCCGGCCCCTGCGGGCGGCTCGGCGCCCGTCATCGGGTGGCTGCTGGGGTGCCCGGCCGGGCCGGGCAGCACTCAGGGGTTCAGTGCATCAGAAGGGGTACGCGCGCGGCGTGTGCTGCACGCTGACCCAGTGATCGCGGGTGAACTCATCGATCGCCCAGTCACCGTTGAAGCGCCCGAGCCCGGAGTTTTTCTCGCCACCGAACGGCGCATTGGCCTCATCGTTCACCGGGATGTCGTTGATGTGCGTCATGCCCGCACGCACCTGGCGGGCAAAGCGCACGGCACGCTCCAGGTTGCGGCTGAACACCGCGCTGGAAAGCCCGAACTCGCTGGCGTTGGCCAGCGCCAAGGCATGGGCTTCATCGCGCGCGCGCAACAGGCCGACCAGGGGGCCGAAGATTTCATTGCGGGCCAGGTCCATGTCGACCGTGACTTCGCCATACACATGCGGCGCCAGCAGGGTGCCGGTCACCCCACCCTCGTACAAAGGCTCGGCGCCCTCAGCCCGCGCCAGGCTGATTTTCTCTTGCAGGCCCTGCAGTTGCCGGGCGTTGATCACCGGGCCGATCACCGTTGCCGGCAAATTCGGGTCCCCCACCACCAACGCTTTGACGCGTGCGACGAAGCGCTCGGCAAACGCCTCGTAAAGGCTGTCATCGATAATGATCCGGTTCACCGCCATGCAGATCTGCCCCTGATGCAGGAACTTGCCGAACACGGCAGCGTTCACCGCCTGGTCGAGATCGGCATCGTCCAGCACCACGAACGGGCTATTGCCGCCCAGCTCCAGCGCAACATGCTTGAGGTGCTGGCCACCGCTGGCGATACGGCCGATGCCGCGCCCCACCGGGGTGGAACCGGTAAAGGTGATCAACGAGGGCAGCTCATGCTCGACAAAGGCATCGCCGATTTCACTGCCTGCACCGACCACCACGCTGAGTACGCCCGCCGGCAGCCCGGCTTCTTCGAAGATGCGCGCCAGCAGCAAACCGCCGCACACCGGCGTATCGCTGGCGGGCTTGACCACTACGGCATTGCCCAGCGCCAGGGCGGGGGCAATCGAGCGTTGGGTCAGGTGCAAAGGGAAGTTCCACGGGCTGATGACCCCGACCACGCCCAAGGCGCTGCGGTACACGCGGCTTTCCTTGCCCGGCACGTTGGAGTCGACGATACGCCCGTGCACCCGCGACGGAAACGACGCAGCCTCCAGCGCAATTGCCCGCGCCGCACCCCATTCCAGTTGCGCCTTGAGCCGGGTGCTGCCGGACTCGCGAATGATCCACTCGACGATTTCTTCGCGGCGACGGTCAAACACCGCCACCACCTCATGCAGCACCGCCGCCCGCGCCGCTGGCCCCAGGCCCGCCCATTGCGGCTGGGCCTGGGCGGCAGCGCGGTAGGCCGCATCCAGGTCATCACGGTTGGCCTGTGGAATCTGCAGCAACAAGGCGTCGTCGAACGGGTTGTGCACGTTCAGGGTCTTGCCGGCAGCGCCGGCGCGCCATTGGCCGGCAATCGGCTGCAGGTGAAGGTCACGGTAACGCGGGCAGGTATCAGACATGAAAGGCTCCTTGGTCAAAACGTAGGTTTGTTGGCCGCTTCCGGCGCGTCGGCCGGTTGCGGTGCACGCACGTGGATGCAGACGATGGCCAGCGCACCGATCACCCCCGGCAAGGCGAAAGCCAGGAAGTTCTGCTGCAACGGCAACTGCATGGACAGCAGGCTGCCACCGAGCATCGGCCCGGCAATCGCACCCAGGCGGCCGATGCCGGCGGCCCAGCCGACGCCGGTGGAGCGGATGTGCGCGGGGTAGGCAATCGAGGCATAGGCGTGGATGACTGCCAAGGTGCCGATGGTGGTGGCCCCGGCAACCAGCAACAGCAGGTTCAGCAGCACAGGGCCAGGCTGCAAGCCCAATGCCGCCAGCGACAGGGCTGCCAGCACGAAGAACAGCGCCAGGGTGCGCTGCACCCCAAGCCGGTCGGCCAGCCAGCCGCCGAATAGCGCACCCAGCGTGGCGCCGATGTTCAGCGTCACCAGAAACGCAAGGCTCGAGCCCAGCGGATAGCCACCCTGCGCCATCAACTTGGGCAGCCAGGTGTTGAGGCCGTAGCTCATCAGCATGCACATAGCGAAGGCCACCCACAGCAGCAAGGTTGCCAATGTCTGGCCCTTGCCGAACAACTGCGCCACGCGCGCCGTGCGCACCGGCTGGCCGGCGCCCTGCAGGCGCAGCTCGGTACCTGGGCGAAACGCCGGGTCGACCTTGACCAGCAGCCGATCAAGCTCGTCACGGCGGCCCTTGAGCTCAAGAAACGCCGCCGACTCAGGCAAGTACCGCAGCATGAACGGCACCGCCAGCACTGGCAGCACGGCCACGTAGAACACCGCCTGCCAGCCCCACTGTGGGATCACCACGATCGCCAGCAGGGCCGACAGCACCGCACCCACCGAGTAGAAGCTGGACATTATCGTGATCATGGTGCTGCGCCGCCCCTGGGGGGCGAATTCGCTGATCAGGTTCACTGCGCTCGGCACCAGCGCCCCCAGCGCCAACCCCGTCACCAGGCGGCATGCACCGAGCTGCAGCGGGGTGCTCGCATGCCCGGTCATGAAGGCGGCGCAACTGGCCAGCAAGGTGGTCAGGATAATCAGCTTGCGCCGCCCATAACGGTCAGCCAGCGGCGCCAGCAAGGTGCCGCCGAACAACATGCCGAACAGTGCACAACTGCCCAGCGTGCCGGCTTCGATTGCACTGAGTTGCCACTCTTGCATCAGGCGCGGCACCACCGAGCCGTAGATCACCATGTCATAGCCGTCGAACAGCATGATGAAACAGCCCCACAGCAGTATCAGCAGGTGGGTGCGATTAAAGGGTGCAGCATCGATCACTTCACTGACGGAAGTCGTCTTCATAGCCACCTCGGTTTTTTATTGTTTTTGTGTTTCGCGCCAGGCGCGGCGGTTGCCCGATGCTTCAGGGAGCAATGGTCTGGGTCGGTACCTCGATCAGCACGGGGCGGTTACCCGCCAGGGCCGCGCTGAACGCACGGGCGAACTCGGCGCCGGTTTGCGCCTGCACAGCCTGTACGCCGTACCCCTGGGCGATGGCGCAAAAGTCCAGGCCTGGCACGTCCAGCCCTGGCGCATCGCTCACGTTCAGCACATCGGCGAACCAGCGCAGCGCCCCATAGGTGCCGTTCTTCAGAATGATGAACACCACCGGGATGTTGTACTGCGCAGCCGTCCACAGCGCGGTGATGCCGTAGTTCGCCGAGCCGTCGCCGATGATGCCGATGACGCGCCGCTCGGGCGATGCCAGCTGCACGCCGACCGCCGCTGGCAGGCCGAAACCCAAGCCCCCTGCGGCCGGGAAGAAGTAGCTGCCCGGCTCACGCATTGCAACACGCCGCCAGAAGGCACCGACCGTGGAGGTGGACTCCTTGACGTAGATCGCGTTGGCGGGGGCCAGCCGGTCGATCAGCTCGAAGACCGTTTCCGGGTGCAGCAGCCCGCCGTCGTCGGCCACCGGCTCCGGCTGCGGCAAGGCCACCGGCATGGGCCGCTCGCTCGGCGTCACGCCCGCCACCAGGGCTTCAAGTGTCAGCGCGATATCCGCGACCAGGGCATCACCCATCGGGGCGCGCGCAGCCTCGCCAGGGTCGCAGGTCAGGTGCAGCAGCTGGCAGTCGGCAGGCAGGTAGTCGCCCGGCGCATATTGGTGATAGCGAAACACCGGTGCCCCCACCACCAGGATGAGGTCGTGCTCCGCCAGGCAGCGGCTGATGCCTGCGATCGAGGCCGGCAGCACCCCACGGAAACACGCATGCCGCGTCGGGAACGGGCAACGTGAGGCCGACGGCGCCACCCAGGCGGTCATGCGCAGCTTTTCCGCCAGTTGCACCGCCAGGCCGTTGGCCCCGCAGCCATCGACATCCGGCCCCAGTACCAGCACGGGGTTGCGCGCCGCCGACAAGCGCTCGCACAGCCCCTGCACCTGTGCCGGCGAAGCCAGCCCGGCACTGGCTACCTGCCGACGGGCCAGATGCTCGACGCCCTTCGGTGCTTCGCAGGCCCAGTCGTCATAAGGGATCGATACATACACAGGGCCGCGTGGCGGCAGGCTGGCAGCATGGATCGCCTGGCTGAGGGCACGCGGCACATCCTGCGCCGAGGCCGGTTCGTGGCTCCACTTGACCAGCGGCTTGGGCAACTGCGCCGCGTCCACATTGGCCAGCATGGCTTCCACGCCGATCATGCTGCGTACCTGCTGGCCGGCGGTGATCACCAGCGGGCTGTGGGAGTACCAGGCGTTGGTCAGTGCGCCCATGCCATTGCCGGTGCCGGCCGCGGCATGCAGGTTGACGAACGTCGGCTGGCCGCTGGCAAGCGCATAGCCGTCGGCCATGCCCACTACCGCCCCTTCATGCAAGCCCAGGACATAGCGAAAATCTTCTGGGAAGCCCTTGAGAAACGGCAGCTCGTTGGAGCCAGGGTTACCAAACATGGTGGTCAGGCCATGCTGGCGGAGGATGTCGTAGGCGGCGCTGTGAACAGTTTTCATAAAGACCCTTGCAGCTCGTTTTTAGAATTTGGGTTACTTTTGCAGCCGCTACCAAATTGATCAAATCGATACTATCTTTGGCAAAAATAAAACTGATCTATATGACTACGCACGACGCGAGTGCCCATGAGCCACATTGACCTGAACCTGATCCGCACCTTCGTCACCCTTTACGAAGCCCGCAGCGTCACCCTCGCCGCCGAGCGTTTGTTCGTCACCCAACCTTCGGTGAGCTATGGCCTGGCGCGCCTGCGCGAGCTGTTCGACGACGCCCTGTTCAGCCGCACCCGTGACGGCATCCAGCCGACGTTCGTTGCCGACCAGCTGTACGCGACGCTGCGCGACGCACTGACGCGCATCGAAAGCGCCGTGCAGAGCACCCGACAGTTCGACCCTGCCAGCACCGAGCGCAGGTTTCGCATCGCCCTCTCCGACCTTGGCGAAATGGGCTTTTTGCCGCTGATTCTGGCGCGCCTGAACCGCGAGGCACCGCAGGCCGAGGTCGAAGTGCTGCCCTTGCAGGTCGACCAGGTGGGCGAGTGGCTGGCCAGTGGCAAGATCGACGCTGCGATTTGCCGCCCACCCGTGCCCGGCACGCGCAGCCAGGTGCTGATGCACGAGCGCTACGTCTGCCTGCTGAGCAGCGCCCACCCGCGCATCGGCGACAGCCTCAGCCTTGAGCAGTTCGTTGCCGAGCGCCACATCACCGTCACCCGCACCACCGGCCACGGCAGCGTCGAGGATGTGCTGAACAGCATGCAGGTGCAGCGCCGCATCAGCCTGCACGTGCCGCACTTCTCGGTGCTGCCCAAGATCATCCCCGGCACCGACCTGCTGGCGGTATTGCCGGCCCAGATCGCCAGGCTGTTCATGCAGGACGGCGGCTTGAAGATGCTCGAATTGCCCTTCCAGGTGGCCGCGTTCGATGTCTCGCTAAACTGGCACCCCAACAGCGACAACTCTGCCGCCCTGCAATGGTTTTGCGCGACGGTCGCCGAGGCGATCATCGATGGCCAGGCCTAGGCGTCGACCATGGCGGGCTGCGCCGGCCTTGCCGCTGGCCTGAGCAACAGCAGGCAACCTGCGGCCAGTACGAAGACAATGGCGAACACCCCGTACAGGTGCAGCGGTTGCCAGCCATCATCGAGCAACACGCCGGCCACGGTCGGCGACAGGATGGCGCCGATCCGGCCGATGCCGATGCCCCAGCCCACCCCGGTGGCGCGCACCGAAGCGTCATAAACCACCGGCGACAGGGCATACAGCCCCGCCACGCAGCCGTTGGAGAACAGCCCGATCAGCAGCCCCAGCGCCAGCGCTGCGCTGACCGATGAACCGCTCGCCACGAACAGCACCAGCAGCCCGGCGGTGATCAGCATGAACATCGACAACACGCGGCTCAGTGGCCAGCGCGACGACAAGCCACCAATCAGCGCCGCCCCGAGGATGCCGCCAACGCTCAGCAGCACCCCGCCGGTGATGCCCTGCTGCGCCGACAGGCCTGCGGCAACCAGCAGTTTTGGCGTCCAGCTCATGACGAAATAGAACCCGAACATCACCAGGAAGAACAGCAACCAGATCACCAGAGTGGTGCGGCGCATGTCGGGTGTCAGCAGCTGCCTGAACCCGGTGGCAGCGCCTGGCACCTTGAGCTGTGGCGCCGGCAATGCTGACAGTGCCGGCTGCCCCAGTTTGGCCGCCAGGCGGTTGACCCGCGCCAGGGCATTACGCGGGCGACGCGCCAACAAGAAGTCCAGCGATTCCGGCAGCCACAACAGCACCAGGGGGATCACCAGCACGGTGACGATGCCACCGAACAGAAACACCGAGCGCCAGCCCCAATGGCCCAGCAACCATACCGCCAGCAAGCCGCCAAGCGTGGCGCCCAAGGCATAACCGGTGGACTGCAGGCTCACCGCCAGGCCGCGCCAGCGTTTGCTGGCATATTCGCTGGCAATCACATTGCTGCTGGCCAGAATGCCGCCAATGCCAAGCCCGGTCAGGCCGCGCAGCAGCGCCAGTTGCAACGGGCTCTGGCTCAAGGCCGAGAGCAGCATGCCAACGCCAGAAAGCGCCAGGCAGAACAGAATCAGCGGGCGCCGGCCGAAACGGTCAGCCCACGGCGCGATGAACAGCGACCCGGCCGCCATGCCGAACAGGCCGGCGCTAAGCAACAGCCCCACCTGCGCCCCGCTCAGGCCCCACTCTGCAGAAACCGAAGCCGCCGTGAAGGCCATCACCAGCACATCGAAGCCATCGATCATGTTCAGCACGATGCAGATACCAATGGCCAGGCACTGGAATCGGCCCATCGGGTCATTGTCCAGACGCTGCTTGAGGTCGGTGTTCATGGGGTCACCTGCCGGCCGATGCTGACCACAGACGAGAGAAAAGACGTGCACACGCAAGGCGAGCAGCAGGAACCGTGACGGTTCCACGCCCGTG
>NZ_JANIAG010000013.1:0-58371 GCF_028682155.1 Pseudomonas sp. 39004 | reverse complement strand
TTCTGGCTGGGCTTGATCCTAACTGTATTAATCTACATATTTGAAGACGACGCATTGGAAAAGTGGTGCAAGCGGAGCAGCTACCGCTTAGAGAAAAACACCAAATCATATGATGAACAGGAAGAGCTAGCAGCGTTGTACTCAGCATTCAGCGAGGCCCTGTAATGTATATAATTGAATGGGGCTTGTGGCAAATGGCCATAGAGCCGGACGTCGCACGCAAGAAATTTGATGCCGAAAGAAGTGCGCCGGATAAACGTGCAGATAGGGATTTTTATGAGGGCGACTTCGAGAAAGAAACACACTTTCGCTCTGTCAGCGAAGCGCCAAAAGTGCGGGGGCCAGTCTTTACGCTCAACGATACCTATATGGAAATGCGTTGCGGGGGCTCAGAAGAAAAACGCGGACTAATTACATTGATGACCTTAGGGAGTTTGATTCCAATATTGTATACCGGGGTCACGATGACGCTTAGCTCAATTTATCTAAACATATTCTCACCTTACGATACCTCCCCACTAGACATTATCCTTGCTTTACTTATGAGCCTGATGGATGGCGCAATCATTTACTTCTACATAAGGTACGGCTTGCAATTTACACGCCTGGAAATGTTGACCAGCCGCCACTTACTTATTCGCTTCAATCGGAAAACTCAGCAAGTTCATCTTCATCGACCGCCTTCATGTGGTGGCATCGTAACATTTCCTTGGAGAACAACCGGAAGCACAGGTCTTGATCCAGAAGACGACTCGCTCAGCGTGGGAATGAGACTTGGCCTGATCTGGCACCCCAGCCACACCGGCCTTCCCCATATGGAAATGGCCCTGATCGGCAAGCAAGGCCAGGGCGGTAGCGAACTCCGTGATGAATGGGAATTCATCCGCCGCTACATGGAAGAAGGCCCACACGCCGTCCCCCGCCCCCGACTGAGCACCCGGCTGCCTTCGCCCATCCAGGCATTCAGCGCCCAGTTCGAAGGCCTTGGCCGTTTCTTCCGCAAAAGCAGTTGGCTGTTCAAACTCGTAATGCTCATGGTCTGGCCCGCTTTCGTCATCATCGGCACCGCGCACTGGATCAGCCTGCTGCTGTGCTGGCGACCCCGCTGGCCGAAGGTGATCCGTGAGGCCGGTTTGCCCGGTAAACCAGTACCTTCACCCACTACCTTGAGTGACTACCCGCCCGAAATTCAAGAGCGCCTGCTCGCCAATGCCGATCGCTGGCAGCTCAAACCTGGCAAGCGCCCAGCGAAAAAGCCACGTAAACCGCGTACACCCAAAGCACCAAAATCGCCGATATAGAAGCGGGCTACGCACAAGCCCAACCGGTTCTAGGGAGTGGGTCGCAACCACCGGCCCAACCCCCAATGCTGGGGATACGGGGCCCATAGGCAAGTTGCCGATAAACCTGACGAAAAGTCTGCAGCCCTTGTGCCGCAAGGCCTGCAGCCCGACAACCACGGTTTGGCACGCCTATTGCCGATCTCCTGCCAGACGCCCCAAGTCCATGGGCCCGTTTGCAGGAGGAATTGACTCATGCACCGACCGATACCCCACCCGCTGGCAGTGGCGATTTTCGCCGGCATGCTCCAGCTCCCGGCGCAGGCTGCGTTGAACGCTGTCGACCCCGGTCCCTATAACCTTGGCAACGGCAACTTTGCAGGTTGGTATCAGGATAGCCACGGTCGTACCCTCGACCTGTGCCTGACCAAAGCGGTGAGTTCCAGGGCCGCCGGCGCGCCCGGCGCACCGGCGTACATGTGCACACTGCTGCCAACCCCCGGGGTGTTCGATGACACCCAACCCATCGCCTTCCCCACCAACTTCCCCGACGAGGCCTTCTGGTTTACCGCTGACGCCGCCATCGTCGACGCGGCACGCGGCATCGACCTGAGCTACGGCACGGCCATCGAGGCGGCGTTCGCCGCCGAAGAACCGGTCGAAGGCGATCAAGTCAGCTTCGCCCGGGTGCGGATCCGGGTTGATGTGCCGACGGCAGGTACCTACGTGGTCACCCACCCCTATGGTGTCGATGTGTTCGATGTACCGGCCGGCGGGCGTCGGGCAATCAACATGACCCGCGACATCGGCATCGCCGGTGCAGGCGACTTTACCGGTGCGCTCAAAGGCGATGTCGGCCCGTTCCTGCGCAGTGTAAATGGCCCTTACACCGAGGGCAGCGAACGCTTCATCGGCGACCCGAACCTGGAAGAGCGTGTGACCGGCAGCCCGTTCAACACCAACTTCGTGCGCATCGAAGGCCCCGGCGGCATCGACCTGCGTACCGAGCTGTTCTCGATCTCAGGCAAGCTCTCCAACGTCGCCCTGCCTACCCCGTTGATGCCGCTACGCACCACCTACTCGCGGCGTACCGAAAATGGCGACCTGCGCGCCCAGCAAGATGTGTTCGTCATGGCCCCGCCGCCGCCTGCGACCGTCACCCTGACCAGCCAGACCCCAAACCTGAGCCTGACCGAAGCCAACGGCACCGGTGCCTGGTATGCCCAGTCGGTTCTCAACCCAGCGGTGCCAACAACGCTGGTGCTGACCGCCGACAACAGTGTGGCCATCCCGACCAGCAGCCTGACCACAGCCAACCTGCCACTGACCGACCTGGTGACCATCACCCAGGCCGAATACCGCCTGTCCACCGGCCAGCTGACGCTGGTCGCCAGCACCAGCGATGAAACCAGCCCGCCTGTGCTGACTGCCCACACCGCCAACGGCACGTTGATCGGCAACCTCAGTGGCAACGGCGCGGTGAAGACATTGAGCACAACCCTCTCGCCCATCCCCCCGGCCAAGGTGCAAGTCACCAGCGCCAATGGTGGTAGCGACAGCGAAGACGTGGTGCTGGTGCCATGAACAGACAAAGGCTCAGCCTTCAAGGAGGCAGCATGAACACTTGGCCACGCCGTGCGCTGTTCGCCGCCGGTTTTTCCCTCACCGTGACCAGCGCCGCCTTTGCCGCGTTGTCCGATGTCGACCCAGGCCCGTACACCTTTGCCACTGGCGGTTATCCCATGTGGTACAAGGACGCCAACGACCTGTCGCTGGAGTTGTGCCAGTCGCGGGCAACCAGCACCCGAGCACCTGGTGGCCCCGGCGCCCCTGCCTACATGTGCACCCTGCTGCCCGAACCTGGCATCTATGACGATACCCTGCCGCTGGTATTCCCCGACAACTGGCCGCCAGAGATGTTCTGGTTCCTGGCCGAGACCGAGATACCGCAGGTAGGCAACAGTGGCTACGAGCTGGAAGTTTACGTCGCCGGCCTGGAAGCGGCGTTTGCCGCCGAGAACCCGGTGGACGGCGACCAGCAGAGCTTTGCCCGCATCCGAATCCGCGCCTCGGTGCCGCGCACAGGCGTCTACACCATTACCCACCCTTATGGGGTAGAGACGGTCAACGTCACCACGGCCGGCCGGCGGGCGATCAATATCACCCGCGACATCGGTATCGGCGCGCCAGGCAATTTCCGCGGGCCACTCAACGGTAACCTCGGGCCTTGGCTACGCGGCGTCGGCGGCCCCTATACCGCGGTCAACCCGGACACCGGCTCGACCGAAACCTTTATCGGCGACCCGAACATCACCGAAGCGGTGGTCGGCAGCCCCTTCAACACCAACTTCGTGCGCATCGAAGGCCCACCTGGCGCTATCCAGACCAATGCCTTCACGGTGTCCGGCAAAGTGCTCGATCAACGCGCGCAAACGCCCGTCACCCTGGAACGTGCCACCTACTCGCGCAACGGCGCCGGGACCCGTGTCGAGGTCTTTGCCAAAGCGCCCAACAATGCCAGCGTGTGCATGCGCAATGGCTTGGCATTGATCGGCTCACCGCCTTCGCCTTGCCAGTTCAGCCTGCTGCCGGACAACAACGGGCTGTTCTTCAGCCAGCAACTGAGCCAGGCTGCGCCGCCACCGGTGGTGGTGGTTACCGGCAGCAGCGCCACCGGCACCACACAGCCAACGGCGTTGTCGAGCAAGCTCAGCGATGTGGTCAAGGTAAGCACCGCACGCTACGACTGGGCCAATAAACGCCTGTTCATCGAAGCCCGCTCCAGTGACGAAGTGGCGATCCCTGACCTGGTGGCCCAAGGCTACGGACGGCTGTCCAAGTCCGGCACGCTGCAAAGCCTGACGGTCAACGATATTGCCCAGCCGCCTGCGACCGTCACGGTCAAGTCTGGCCATGGCGGCAGCGATGTCGAGCCTGTAGTGGTGGTCGGCAATGCGCCTGTCGAAGCCGCCAACCAGCCACCGCTGGCCCAGGCCGATATTGGCAGCACCAGTGTCGGGGTGCCGCTGAGCCTGAACCTGCTGCTGAACGACAGCGACCCGGACGGCAACGTACCGCTGACCATCAGCGACCTGACCCAACCGGGTACCGGCCTGGGCGGCGTAGTACTCAACGGCAGCACGTCGGTGACCTACACCCCGCCGGTCGGGGCCACGCAACCGCTGGTGGCCACCTTCAGCTATCGGGCCGTGGATGCCAAAGGCCTGAAGTCGGAACCGGCAACGGTTACGGTCAATGTCGCACCCAACCAGGCACCGACCGCAGCCGCTCAAACCGTCGCCACGCTCGGTGTAGCGCTCACCATCAACGCGCTGGCCGGCGCTACCGATCCAGAAGGCAATCTGCCCCTGGTGGTTGCCAGTGTGACCCAGCCGGCGGCAGGCAGAGGGACCGTCAGCACTGACGGCACCACTGTCACCTACACACCACCGGCGACCGTCACGACGGCCTTCACCACCACCTTCACCTACCAGGTGCGTGACGCGCTGGGGGCGCTGTCCAACAGCGCCACCGTCACCGTCAACGTGTCGCCACGCCCCGCTGCCGAGACCTTCGCGGTCACCGCAGCCACGGTCACGGCACGCTCCAACAACCGTTACAACTGGGACATCAGCGGCACCTCATCGGTGACCACCGGCAACGTCGTTACCGTGCGGGTCACCACCACCACTGGCGTGCAGACACTGGGCACCACCACGGTACCGGTCACCGGCCGCTGGCGCCTGGCCGTCAGCAACAGTACCACAGTAATCCCGAACGCCGCGCCGACGGCGACTATCACCACCAGCCCAGGCACCACCCGCACCGTCAACGTAGTCGTGCAGTGAAAAGCCGGAGAACGCCATGAAATGCCTGTATCCACTGCTGCTCTGCCTGGCCCTGGCGGGCCAGGCCAGGGGGGCCGAAGACCTGATGGACAACGCCGACCTTGCGCCCGGCAGTGACCTCGGCGACCCCGTGATCATCCGCCTGTTACCGGTCGGCGCCGGCCAGGCCGCGGTGATCGAACAGCAAGGCAACGGCAACCGCGCCGCCCTCGACCAGAACGGCCAGGCCCTGCTGGGCCGCATCGTCCAGGCCGGGGGCGCACAGGAGGCGTACATCCTGCAGGAAGGCAGTGACCTGATGGCCAGCATCAGCCAGCAGGGTAATGGCAACAGCGCGTCGATCCGCCAGAGCGGCAGCAGCAACAGCGCTGCCATCGACCAGATCGGCAACGACAACAGCGCCAGCATCGTGCAGTCCGGCACGGGCCTCAACAGCTCCGTGACCCAAGCCGGCAATGGCCAGCATGTTCAGATCACCCAATACCGATAGACCTGGAGGCACCACCATGTTCAAGCTCGCTCCCCTAAGTGCCGCTATCGTCCTGGCCCTTGCAGGTCAGGTCATGGCTGCCGACAGCACTTCGACGCAGACTCAGGACGGCAAGGAAAACATTGCCGAAGTGACCCAGACCCTCGCACCGTTCGCCTCGGCCACCCAGACCCAGACCGGCAAGGGCCACAACCACCTGGCAGTGCAGGCCGACAGCACCAGTGATATCCAGCAGAGCGCTACCGGCTCGTACAACGCGGGGTACGCCGAGCAACTGTTCGAAAACGGCAGCCAGATCACCCAGCAGGCCGGGGGCAGCTACAACGATGCCTTCGCCAGCCAGTCGCTGGGCGAAAACAACCAGGTCCTGCAGACCCAGCAAGGCAGCGAGAACCACTCGACCGTGTGGCAGGACACCCAGCTAGGCAGCCAAGTCACCACCCTGCAATCGGGCCAGCGCAACGAAGCCTTCGCCGAGCAGATGTTCGGCGGCAGCAACAACCAGAGCCTGATCATGCAGGCCGGCGCCGACAACTATGCCGCTGCCGAGCACCTGACCCACAACGACGGCAACATCCAGATCTACCAGGACGGCAAGGAGAACTGGGCCTACGGTGACCAGCGCGACGGCCAAGGCGGCACCATCGGCCTCAACCAGACCGGCACTGGCAACTCGGTGGAGGTATGGCAGGACACCCAGGTGGGCAGCCAGGCCAACGTCACTCAGACCGGCCAGCTCAACGAAGGCTACATCGACCAAAGTTTCGGCGAAGCCAACAAGGCCAGCCTCACGCAAAATGGCAAGGCCAACGCCAGCTGGTCGGATCAGTTCGAGAGCAACAACTCGACCACCACCATTTCGCAGAAGGGCAGCAACAACCTGCACTACACCTACCAGAACGGTGAAAACCTCAACCTGACCGTGACCACCCAAGGCAACGGCAACAAGATCACCGCCAGCAACTGGAAAGGCGACAAGATGGGCGGCCAGTTTGGTACAAACCAGACCGCCGTGATCAACCAGTACGGCAACGGCAACGGCGTCAACCTGACGCAGAATGGTGACAACCAGCTGGCCACGCTGAACCAGACCGGCAACAACAACGCGATGCAGACCAAGCAGGCCGACAGCAACAACGAGCTGTTCTTCGAGCAGAACGGCAGCGACAACATCCTCATCGCCGACCAGCGTGGCACCGACAACTATGCCTTCGGCAGCAGCGAAGGTACCGGCAACTCCATCACCTTGGACCAGTCCGGCTACAGCAACCAGAGCCACACCAATCAGCTCTACGGTAGCGGCAACGAGGTCACCATCAAACAGACCGACAGCGTCAACGCCGCCTACGTGACCCAGGGCGGCCAGGGCAACAAGGCATTCGTCGACCAGAGCGGTATGGCGCAAACCGCCACCATCAGCCAGCTGGGCAGCGCGAACACGGCCACTGTGACTCAAAAGTAAGCCCTTCCCCCTTGGACCGCGGTGCTCACTCTCCCGGGTGCCGCGGTTCCTTTTTGTTGCAGCGGGCTTGCCGCGAATAGGCCATGCACGCCAACAGCATTACAATGGTCAGCACCCCATTCGGTGCGCCCGTCATGATCCAGTCCGACCTCGACCTGTTCGGCCCCCAGCCGCAACGACTGGCCAGCCACACCGTGCTGCTGCCCGGTTTCGCCCTGGCCGAGCTCGAGGCCCTGCTCGACGCCCTGCGCCCAGTGCTGCGCGCCGCGCCGTTCCGGCACATGCAGACGCCAGGCGGCCTGCACATGGCCGTAGCGCTGACCAATTGCGGTGCGCTGGGTTGGGTCAGTGATGCGCAAGGCTACCGCTACACCTCCACCGACCCGCAAAGCGGCATGCCCTGGCCTGCGCTACCGCCCGTTCTGCTCAGCCTGGCAGGTCGAGCAGCCGCCATCGCAGGCTTCGACAATTTTGTCGCCGACGCCTGCCTGGTCAACCACTACCTGCCTGGTACCCGCCTGAGCTTGCACCAAGACCGCAACGAACAGGACTACGACCAGCCGATCGTGTCGATTTCACTGGGCTTGCCTGCGGTGTTCCTGTTGGGCGGGTTACAACGCGCGGACAAGACCCAGCGTGTACCGCTGAACCATGGCGATGTGCTGGTCTGGGGCGGTGAGGACCGCTTGCGCTTTCATGGGGTGCTGCCAATCAAACCTGGCGTGCATCCGCGCATGGGCGAACGGCGCATCAACCTGACCCTGCGCAAGGCGGGGTAATGGCGTAAAAACTTGAACATCTTCGCCGGCAAGGCTTCTAAAGATGAGCAGCGTCAGTCTTTTCGAGGAGCCCGACATGACCTACACGCCCTGCCATGGAGCTGCGCACCGATGAAAATGCCCGGCCGCTCTCCCAACGCCTCACTGCAGCTCGACTACGTACGCGATACGTTGTTCGGCCCTGTGGCGCAGAGCGTTGAATGCCAATGCCAGCTCGCCGCCATCAACCTGCAGGGCCGCCCTGCGCTGCGTTTGCACATCTGCCCGCCACTGCCTGACAAGGTCGACCGTGCCCACAGCGTGGCGTTCATCTGGGACGGCCGCAGTTACCGCGGCGTGGTGCGTGACCAAGGCAAGTGCGGCGATGGCGGGCTCAACCTGCTGCTGGAGTTGCAATAAGCCGATCAACGGCGGCCAAGTGGGCTGAACCTGCCGGCAACACCACGTCTCCATAGCACAAGAGCCCATGCCTTCTGGAGATCGCCATGAACAGTCCGTTGCTCAAGCTCTTCACCCACCCGTCTGATGCCTGGATGGAGATCCGCCGGGCCGAAGAAGACCACCCGCAGCAATACCTGCCGCGCCTGCTGGCGCTGGCGTTGATCCCTGCCGTGTGCCTCTTCGTCGGCACTACCACCTTTGGCTGGAGCCTTGCCGGCGAAGAACGCGTGCGCCTGAGCCTCGTCAGCGCGGCGCAGCTGGCGTGCCTGCTGTATGCCGTCACGGTGGTCGGGGTGATGATCATGGGGGTGATGATCCGCTGGATGTCACGCGGCTTTGACGCACAACCCAGCCTGCAGCAATGCATCGGCTTTGCCGCCTACTGCGCAACGCCGTGGTTTTTTGCCGGGGTTGTCGGGTTGCTGCCGATTCGCTGGCTGGCACTGGTGGCGCTGCTGGCCGCCTCGGCGTATGCCAGCGTGCTGCTGTTCGGCGGTTTGCAGACTTTCTTACGCCTGCGCAAGGAACAGGCAATGCTGTTCGCCGCCTGTGTGTGGGGGGTTGGGCTATTGGTGCTGGTGACCATCCTGGTGTCGATGATCCTGTTCTGGTTCAACGGCCTGATGCCGGAGTATGTGCGCCCGGCCAGCCTGGGCTGACCGGGCTCTACGGGCAGGCTCAGGCAATCGCCCTGAGCGGCGTGGTGGGTTTGTCACGCAGCGCGTGCAACTGCGTAACCAGGTTCACCACGTCGCGGCAACTGTTGAGGCCCTGCAGGTCTACCCCGGTCAGGGTCACCCCCTCTTCCAGGCTTTGCCCCTGGCCCAGGCGAATGGTCAGGTGAGCGCCATCCGCGCAACTGACTTCGCAGTGATCAGGTAGGCAGGCTTGCTCGATCATCTGCCGCATTTCCAGCATTGAAACGCCTATCAACGACATTGTACGACCCTCTCTGTACTGGATGGCCTATTGGTTAGGTACGCCTTTGCCAGGCAAGGTGCCAATTGATATTGCGCATGCTCCGGCGGCCGTCCATGCGCCAGAGCAATGATCGTGCGGGGAATCACCTAGCACCTTAGTGGAAGATCGCTGGTGGGCCAGTACTGTTCGATCGGCTGCTGGCAGTTAACGACGAGCGGTCTCGGCCTGCATCTGCCCGAATCGTCCGGCATGGAAATCATCGAACGATTCTGCGATTTCTGCCTCGCTGTTCATCACGAACGGCCCGTAACCAACGATCGGCTCATCGATCGGTTCACCGCTGAGCAACAGCACGCTGGCGTCTTCCAGCGCCTCGATGGCAATGCCCTCACCGCCACGCTCGAACAGCACCAGGCTGGCCGGCCCGGCTTCGCGTTCACCGTTGACCCGCACGCTGCCGCGCAACACCACCAGGGCTGCATTACGCCCCGCCGCGACGGGCAGTTGCACGCTCGCCTGAGCGTTCAAACGCATGTCCCAGACATCCATGGCGGTAAAGGTCCGCGCAGGGCCTGGTTGCCCTTGGTACTCACCTGCGATCACCCGCAGGCTGCCACCGTCGCCGTCCAGCGCCACCACAGGGATGTCCGTGGCCAGCAGCGTCTGGTACCCCGCCGCAGCGCGCTTGTCACGCGCAGGCAGGTTGACCCACAGCTGCACCATCTCCAGCGTACCGCCACTGCGGGCAAACGCCGGGGCGTGGAACTCTTCATGGAGGATGCCATTGGCAGCTGTCATCCATTGCACGTCGCCTGGGCCGATCAGGCCCCCCGCCCCCGTCGAGTCACGGTGCTCCAGTTCGCCCTGGTAGACGATGGTCACGGTCTCGAAACCACGGTGCGGATGTTGCCCGACGCCGCGCCGGGCGCTAGTCGGGGTAAAGGTGTGCGGGCCGGCATAGTCCAGCAACAGGAACGGGCTGATCTGGCTGGCCAGGTTGTCATAGGTGAAGAGGCTGCGCACCGGGAAGCCATCGCCTACCCAGTGGGGGTGAGGGCTGCGGTGAATACCCAGAATCTTTTTCATGAGAAGTCTCCTCTCTCTTGGCTGGGATCACCTTACCAATCATACCAATCAGCCGGTAGGCGGCTGAAATGGCATACATCGTTCCACCAATAGGACAACCTTCAGTTTAGAAAGCTAAGCACGGACGCTGCCGCCATCGCTGGGTCTTCCTGCATGAAACAGTGCCCACCCGCGACCTGCCGGGCAGTCACGTTCGGGTTCAGCGCCACCAGGCGCTTCACCGAATGCGGTACGAAGGGGTAGGTCTGTTCGCCATACAGCACCCGCGTCGGTGTCTGGATCGCGGCCAGGTTCGCCCACATGCGTTTGGGGAACGAACTGAAAATCTCCACCTCGCGGCTGGGCCGACACTTGAGTACCACCGCCTCGCCGCAATCGCCAATGGCATGCTCGACATAGGCTTGCAGCGCCGCATCGCTCCAGCCTTTGAAGATACCGCGGCCCTGCAGCGAGGCCAGCGCTGTTTCGCGATCGGGCCAATGGCTGCGGCGGCTGGCAGCCTTGCGCGCCAAGGCATGGCGCTGGTGCAGGCCAACCAGCGCGGCGGCGCCCATCACGCCGATCATGCTGCGGCTGAACAACACCGGGTCGAGCAGCACGGCGCGCTCGAACAACTGCGGCTTACTGGCCAGGATCAGCCCCGTGAGCACGCCACCAAAACTGTGCCCGAGGGCAACACGCGACACCTCGCCATATTCGCCACGCCCGCGCTCGAACGCCTCCACTGCCAATTCAGCCGTGCGGTTCCAGCCGCGAAACGCACCGCCATGGTCGCTGTCGCCATGGCCTTGCACATCGCACAGCCACAGGTCGAAGTGCTCGCCCAGGCGCATCAGCAACGGCTGGTAGGCCAGGCAGCAGAAGCCGTTGCCATGCAGAAAATGCAACAAAGGCTTGCCACTGGCCGGTGTACGCCAGCCGCGCAGGGTGAAGCCTTCGGAGCAATGGTGGGACCACGGGATCAACTGCATGGGCTTGCTGTACTCATCGGTCTATGAAAACGCCGATTCTACAAACAGCAGCGGGTATAGCGAAATCACCAGTAGCACGGCCATCAGGACATTGAACAGCATCAGCCAACGCGGATTCTGCAACAGGTTGCGCAAGGCGCTGCCGAACATGACCCAGACCCCGACGCTGGGCAGGTTGACCAGGGCGAACAGCGCGGCGATGACGACCACGTTCATCACGTACCCCTGGGCCGGTGTGTAGGTGGTGATTGCCCCCACTGCCATTACCCAGGCCTTGGGGTTGACCCACTGAAATGCCGCAGCGCCCCAGAAGCCCAACGGTTTGCGGGCGCTGCCCGAGGCTGTGCCGATCGGCCCCGAGGTGGCGATCTTCCAGGCCAGGTACAACAGGTAGGCGGCGCCTGTGTAGCGCAGGATGGTGTACAGCGCCGGCCATGCCTTGAACACCTCGCCCAGCCCCAAACCGACTGCCAGCACCATGACCATGAAACCGACACTGATGCCAATGGCATGCGGGATCGAACGGCGCACGCCGAAGTTCACGCCGGAGGCCAGCAGCATGGTGTTGTTCGGCCCCGGGGTGATGGAGGATACGAAGGCAAACAGCACAAAGGCTGTCAGCAGGTCGGCAGAGGCAAGCATGGCAGGCATTCCACAATCATTATTGGTGCTGTCACACTAACGGAGTCGCCCTGCCTTGCGACCGGTACAATTTCGCTAAATTAAATAGATACAAATACTGTACCGATCTCGTTCAGTTCAAGGAAGCCTGCCCCATGAGCCTCACCATTCGCCCCGCCGTGCGTACCGATGCCGCGCAGATTCTGGCATTCATCACCGAACTTGCCGACTACGAACGTGCCCGGCACGAGGTCGTTGCGTCTGTCGACGACATCGAGCGCAGCCTGTTTGACGAAGGCAGTACCGTGCATAGCCTGATTTGCGAGCGTGATGGCCTGGCGGTTGGTTTTGCCGTGTACTTCTACAGCTATTCGACCTGGCTCGGGCGCAATGGCATCTACCTCGAAGACCTGTACGTGACGCCCGAGCAGCGCGGCGATGGCGCTGGGCGCAAACTGCTGCGCCATATTGCCAGCGAGGCCGTGGAAAACAATTGCGGGCGCCTGGAATGGAGCGTGCTGGACTGGAACGCGCCGGCAATCGGGTTTTACCAGTCGTTGGGCGCCGAGGCGCAGAGTGAGTGGCTTCGGTATCGGCTCGATGGCGAGAAGCTGCTGGCGTTTGCGCGGGGTTGACCCTGGAAACCGCAGGCAGCTCTTTAGAGTCACCTTAAGTAACTTATTAACATATAACTCTAGCTATCTGATTTAGATTAATTTTTTTGGTGGAGTCAGCCTCTCCCACCACAGTACAGGTTCAATCCCGCTGCCACACCGCCCCGGCGATATCCACCTGCTTGGGCAGCACCTTGTTCTGGAAAAACAGCTCCGCCGTGCGCTGCTGCGCCGCGATGATTTCATTGCTCACCGGTATCACGGGCGAAGCTGGCCGATGGCTGAAGCTGCGCCGTACCACCTCCTCCGGCAACCCCATGAACTGTGCCAGCAACTGAATGCTGCCCGCTTCATCGCTGCGCGTGAGGGCCTCGGCCCGGCTGATCTCATCGAGCAGTTGGCCAACGAACGTTCCATTCGCCTCGACATAACCACGCGCCCCCAGCATGAACGGCCCGATCAACCCCAGCCCTTGGCCGTCGGCCAGCAGCCGCGCCTTGCCCTCCAGGTCGATCGCCGAATAGAACGGGTCCCAGATCGCCCAGGCATCCACGCTGCCGCGCTCGAACGCGGCGCGGGCATCGGCGGGCGCCAGGTACACCGGCTGCACATCGCGGATACTCAAGCCGGCCTTGGCCAGGCTGCGCAGCAACAGGTTATGCGCACTGGAACCTTTCTGCAGGGCAATCCGCTTGCCCTTAAGGTCAGCGACGCTGGCGACCGCGCTGCCCTTGGGCACCAGGATCACCTCGGCTTGCGGCTTGGGTGGTTCCGCGCCGATGTACAGCAGGTCGGCACCAGCCGCCTGGGCGAAGATCGGCGGGATGTCGCCGGTGGAGCCGATGTCGAGGCTGCCAATATTCAGAGCCTCGAGCATCTGTGGGCCGGCCGGGAACTCGATCCATTGGACCCGGGTATTGGCAAAGCGCTGCTCCAGAAAACCATGCTGCTTGGCCAGGACCAGGCTGATCGAACCCTTCTGATAGCCAATACGTAACGTCGCAGGGTCCGCCGCCTGGGCAGTTCCAACAAAGCTCAGCAGCAGCAAGACGGCAAGGCGTAGCACACGCATCGGTCACTCCTTCCAGTCGGTCGAGGGTTTTTCCCAGAGGTTGATCCCGCCTTCCACGGCGTACTGGTCGATGGCCGCCAGCTCCTCGGGGGTGAACGACAGGTTGTCGAGCGCGGCAACGTTTTCGATGATCTGCTCGGGCCGGCTCGCGCCAATCAGCGCCGAACTCACGCGCGGGTCGCGCAGCGTCCAGGCCAGGGCCAGCTGGGCCAGGCTCTGGCCACGCTCACGGGCAATGTCGTTGAGCGCACGGGCACGGGCGATGTTGGCCTGCGACAGGTGCTGAGGCAACAACGAGCCACCGCCAGCGCGGTTGACCCGGGCATCGGCGGGAATGCCGTTCAGGTACTTGTCGCTGAGCAGGCCCTGCGCCAGCGCGGTGAACACGATCACCCCGGCGCCGAGCGCGTCGGTGGTGGCCAGCAGGTCGCGCTCGATCCAGCGGTTGAACAGGTTGTACGAAGGCTGGTGTATCAGCAACGGCACTTTCAGTTCAGCCAGCAGTGCGGCAATCTCGGCGGTCTTGCCGGCCGAGTAGGAAGAAATGCCCACATACAGCGCCTTGCCCTGGCGCACGATGTCGGCCAGGGCAATGGCGGTTTCCTCCAGCGGGGTGTCGGCATCGAAGCGGTGCGAATAGAAGATGTCGACGTAATCAAGGCCCAGGCGCTGCAGGCTCTGGTCCAGGCTGCTGATCAGGTATTTGCGCGAGCTGCCGCCCTGCCCGTACGGGCCAGGCCACATGTCCCAGCCCGCCTTGCTCGAGATGACCAGCTCGTCGCGGTAGCTGCGCAGGTCCTCACGCAGCAAACGGCCGAAATTGCGCTCGGCGCTGCCATAGGGCGGGCCGTAATTGTTGGCCAGGTCGAAGTGGTTGATGCCGGCATCGAATGCCGTGCGCAGCAAGGCGCGCTGGGTGTCGATAGGCGTCGCGTCGCCAAAATTGTGCCACAGGCCCAGGGACAGGGCCGGCAACACCAGGCCACTGCGGCCAACACGGCGGTAAGGCATGCGCGCGTAGCGCTCGGGGTTGGCTGCGTAGCTCATGGTTGACCTCGTTCGGTAAAGAAGGGATTGGCAGGGCGTTGCAGGCCCAGGTGTTGACGCAAGGTTCGGCCCTGGTACTGGCGGCGGAACAGCCCGCGGCGCTGCAGTTCGGGCACGACCTGGCAGGCGAAATCCTCAAGCCCGAGGGGCAAGTGCGGCACCAGCACGTTGAAGCCATCAGCGCCGCGGCCCTCGAACCAGGCCTGCAGTTCATCGGCGATGTGCGTCGCGGTGCCGATCAGGCTGTAGTGCCCTCGCCCGCCGGCGATGCGCCGGCCCAGCTGCGCCAGTGTCAGTTGTTCGTTGCCGGCCAGTTCGGTAAGCAGTTGCTGGCGGCTGCGCTGGCCATCTTCGGTGGGCGGCAGTTCGGGCAGCGGGCCGTCAAGCGGGTACCCGGACAGGTCGAAGTTGCCGAGCATGCGCCCGAGCAAACCGACGCCTACACGCGGGTCGACCCGTTCCTGAAACTGCTGGTACTTCTCTTGGGCTTCAGCCTGGCTGTGCCCGACCACCACAAACACGCCGGGCATGATCTTCAGCGAATCCTCGTGCCGCCCGTACGCGGCCAGGCGGCCCTTGAGGTCGGCATAGAAGGCTTGGGCGCGGACCAGGCTCGGTTGCGCGGTAAACACCACTTCGGCAGTTTGCGCGGCCAGCTCGCGACCGGCTTGCGAGGACCCGGCCTGCACCAGCACGGGCCGCCCCTGGGGCGAACGTGCAACGTTCAGCGGGCCTTTGACGCGAAAGTGCTCACCGGCATGGTTCAGTGCGCGCACGCCATCAGGGCGGTGGAACAACCCGCTGGCCTTGTCACGCACGAAGGCATCGTCCGCCCAGCTGTCCCACAGGCCCTGCACCACCTGCTGGAACTCACGGGCCCGGGCATACCGCTCGGCATGCGGGATATGCGCCTGGCGGCCGAAGTTGCCGGCTTCGGCGGCCGCATCGGAGGTGACCAGGTTCCAGCCGGCGCGGCCACCGGACAGATGGTCCAGCGAGGCGAACTTGCGGGCCACGTGGTACGGCTCGTTGTAACTGGTGGTGACGGTGGCGATCAGGCCGATGTGTTCGGTGACTGCGCTCAGTGCCGAGAGCAAGGTCAGCGGCTCGAAGTAGGTGGAGCGGGCGCTGTGGCTGGCCAGGGCATCGGTTGGCGCGGCGACGCTGTCAGCGACGAACAACGCATCGAAGCAGGCAGCCTCGGCGATCTGCGCGGCGCGGCGGTAGCTGCTGAAGTCCATGGGGTCAGCCGGTACGTCCGGGTGCCGCCAGGCGGCCACGTGGTGCCCGGTGGCCATGAGGAAGGCGCCCAGGCTGAGTTGGCGACGCATGTCGATCTCCTTGTGAAGGGTTAAGGTCGCAAGCAAGCTGCCTGCACAGTGGGTGCTTCTGCCACCCAACCGTGCGTGCCCGGCATACTGCGGTTGGTCAGAAGTCCTTGCGCACCTGCACGCCGAAGTAGCGCCCGTCATCGCGCGGCACGGAGCGGTAGATGTAGTCACCGCCGCTGGCCAGCATCTGCGCATACGACTTGTCACCCAGGTTCTTGCCCAGCAACGCCACGCGCCAGCCATCGTTGTAGTCGGCCAGGGCGATGCTGGCGTTCCAGATGCCGTAGGCGCCTTGCACAGTGTCGGGGTTCTGGTCGAGGCTGAACTGCACCGCGTCCTGCCAGCTGTAGTCACTGGAAAGCTCGACATCCAGGCCGTTGTCCAGCGGGATCACGTAGTCCGCGCGCACGTAGGTCTTCCAGTCCGGGGTAAACGGCAAGTGGCCACCGTCGATGTTGCAGTTGGCGGCCGCCCCTGCCGGGCAGTTGAAGTGATCGACACGGGCCTTGGTGTAGGCCACCGCCGTGGTGAACTTCAACTGCGACGTGGCCTGGAAGCTGGCGTCCAGCTCCACACCCTGGGTCTTGACCTTGCCGGCGTTGACCAGGCGGGTTACCACCTGGTTGGCCACCGTGTCGAAGAAGTTGGCCTGGTAGTTGTCGTAGTCGGTGTGGAATACCGCCAGGTTGGCCGTCAGGCGGTTGTCTAGCGCCGTGCTTTTCAGGCCGATTTCGTAGGCGTCGGAGGTTTCCGGTTTGAGGGCGTCAGTGTCGCGCGGCTGCATGTTGAAGAACACGTTGTAGGCCGGGCCTTTGTAGCCGCGCGAATAGGTGACGTAGCCAGTCAGGTTGTCGCTGAAGTCGTACTGCAGGCCGGTGCGCCCGCTCCAGCCGTCTTCATCCACCGAACCCGAGCTTGCCGTCGAAGGCTGGATGCCGGTGACCGCAGTGGCCGAGGTAGAGACGCGGCGGTGATCGTATTCCAGGTCGTCGTGGGTCCAGCGCAGGCCGAAGATGGCCCGCAAGTCGTCAGTGAAGTTGAAGGTGTTCTCACCGAACAGCGCGACGCTGTCGTTGCTTGTCGAGTAGTCCGCCCGCCCGTTGTTGGCCACGCTGTCGTTGACCGACAGGCGCCGGTAGGTTTCGTTGGAGGTGCCGTGCATGTAGAAGGCGCCGAGCACGTACTCGTTGAACTGCCCTTTGGGCGAGGTCAGGCGAAACTCCTGGCTGTACTGGTCATAGTCCACAGTGCCCTTGTCATGGGAGGCGGTCACGGGCAGCAATGCACGGCGGTCGCCGTCCTGGTACTGGGTGTTGTCCCAGCCGCGCCAGGCGCTGATCGAGGTCAGCGTGTAGTCACCCAGCTGCCAGTCGAGCTGGGCCGACAGGCCCTGGTTCTGGTCTTCGACATGGGTCTTGAAGTCGCTGTTGATGTCGCGGTTGTGGGCACTTGGCGTGACGGGGCGCAGTGGGTCGGCAACCCCGGCACTCGCGCGGGTGATCACACCGCTGGGCAGCGTGTCTTCGCCGTTCATGTAGTCGGCGATCAGGGTCAGGCGCAGCTCTTCGTTGGGTTCGAACTCCAGCTTGCCACGGGCACCCTTGCGTTGGTAACCGTTGACGTCGTGGCCGTTGGCGACGTTTTCGCCATTGCCGTCGTAGTCGCCCCACAGGGTGCTCAGCGAACCCTTGAGCTGTTCGCTGAGGCGTCCACCGATGCCGAAGCGCAGGCGGTTCTCATCGCCACCGCCAAAGTGCGAGTAGTCCACATAACCCTGGGTGTGCTCGGGGATGGCCTTGCTGACCACGTTCAGCACACCGGCCGAGGCGTTCTTGCCGAACAGCGTGCCTTGCGGGCCACGCAGTACCTCGATGCGCTCCAGGTCGAGCAGGTCGAGGGTAGACTGCCCGGGGCGGCCAAACACGACGCCGTCGACCACCGTGGCCACGGTAGGTTCGACGCCGGGGGATGTGGAAATGGTGCCTACACCACGGATGAACAGCGACGTGTCCTTGTTCGAAGCGCCTGCACGGTAATTGAGGGTTGGCACCTGCTGAACGATGCTGGCCACGTTGTTGCGGTTGTCACGCTCGAGCTGCTCACCGTCGATCACCGATACCGCCACGGGGACTTCCTGCAGGGTGGCTTCGCGGCGGGTGGCGGTGACGGTCACCGCGCCCAGCGCCGTGGCTTGCGCTGCTTGGGCAGGCTCATCGGCCTGGGCGCCCTGGCCGAAGGCGGCCAACAGAATAGCCGCGACCAGCGGCCGGCGTTGCGTGGTTGGAAACGGAGTTGTCTGCATGCTGCTCACTGCCTTATGGGACCAGACCAGGCCCACATTCACGGGCCGACACGGAGGGTGCTGTGGTTGTCTGGTCTCGCTCGAGCGAGTGGCAGGCGCTTGCCAACAGCAGCGCTTGTTAGCGCTAACATGAACAAGTATCAGAGCCTGTCACTTAGCACGTCAAATACTTAAAAGTCAGATTGATATGCAATAAAGCTATTTGCCAGCCGCCCTCGCGTTAGCGCTAACATCGCGCCATTTCCCCAGGAGGCGAGCCCGTGAGCCAGGCCAAGGATCCACCCCGCAAGCGTCGTGGCGCAGGCCGTGCCACGCTGGCCGACGTGGCACGCGCCGCCGAGGTTTCGGCAATCAGCGTGTCGCGCTACTTCAACCAGCCCGAGCAAGTGTCGCCGCCCCTGCGCGAGCGCATCGAGGCTGCCGTGCAGGCGCTGGGCTATGTCCCTAACCTAGTTGCCGGTGGCCTCGCCTCGGCGCGGGGGCGCATTGTTGGCATGGTGATACCGAACATCTCGGGGCCCATTTTCGCCCAGACCATCCAGGCCTTCAGCGACACCCTCAGCCGCCACGGCTATCAGTTGCTGTTGGCGTCCAGCTACTTCAGCGAAGAACAGGAAGAGAGCGCAGTACGCGCCTTCCTCGGCTGGTCGCCCGCAGCGCTGGTGGTCACCAGCCATTTTCATAGCCCGGCGACTGAAAAGATGCTGGCCGAGGCAGACGTGCCGGTGGTGGAAATCTGGGATTACCGCCCCGAGCGGGCGCCCTTGCAGGTCGGCTTTCTGCATCACCAGGTGGGCGTGCAGGCATGCCGCTACCTGCTGGACAAAGGGTATCGACGCATTGCCTTCGTGCAGAACAGCGCGGCCGGTGACCTGAGTGCGCTGGAGCGGCGCGACGGGTACATCGAGGCCTTGCGCGATGCCGGGCTTGAGCCCTGGGTTTTCGTGCCCTCGGCTGACTGCGCGCCGTTCGAGGCGGGCAAGCAGGCGATGCAAGCGCTGATCCGCCGTACGCCGCGGCCCGAAGCGATCATCTTCGCCAACGACAACCTGGCCGCAGGCGCCGTGCTCGCCGGCCAACGTGCAGGGCTGCGGCTGCCGCAAGACATGGCGATCGTCGGCTTTGGCGACTACCCGTTCGCCGACATGCTGTTGCCCAGCCTGACCACACTCAGGCCGCCGTCGCGGGAGATTGGCGAGGTGGCGGCCTTGCGCGTGTTGCAGCACCTGGGCGTGGTCGCCCATGAAGGCGAAGTGCAGCGCCTGAACCTGCTGACGTGCGAGTTGGTAGCCCGCGAAAGCGCCTGACGGGCAGCGCTCGACACACTTGGCGCTATGACATTCCGTGCAATGAGGATTATTCTCCCCAGGTATGTTCCACAGCCCCAATATGTGAGCGCCGAATATGAAAATCGATGACATGGACGCCTTCGTGGCGGTCATCCGCTGCCAGTCGACCAACCTCGCCGCCGAGGCCTTGCAACTGACCCAGCCGGCCATCACCCGCCGGGTGCAGAACTTCGAGGAAGACCTCGGCGCCACCCTCCTCGACCGCAACACCAAACCGCTCAAGCCCACGCCAATGGGCCTGCGGGTGTATGAGCAATGCAAGGCGATCCTGCGCGAGATCGACTCGCTGCGTGAATTGGTGGCCAATGACGGTGCCCCGTCCGGCACCTTGCGCCTGGGCGTGCCGCAGACCCTGGGCGATGTGGTGCTGCTCGACGCTCTGGCGCAGATACGTGATACCTACCCGGTGCTACGCACCCAGGTCACCAGCGGCTGGGGCAGCAGCCTGATCGCGCGCATGGAAAACGGCGAACTCGATGCGGCCGCCGCGCTGTTTCCGCCCGGCAAAATCTTCCCCGAAGGCATCACCAGCCGCTCGATAGGGCGCATGCCGTTACGGGTAGTGGCGGCCAAGGGCAGCGCCAGCAAGCGCAGTTACAAGTTGAAAGACTGCTACACCCGCGGCTGGGTGCTCAACCCTGACGGCTGCGGTTTTCGCGCGGGGCTACAGCGTGCCTTGAGCGAACAGGGGCTGAGTTTGTCGATCAACCTGGAGACCTTTGGCACCGACCTGCAACTGGGGCTCGTCGCCAGCGGCCAAGGGCTGGGGCTGGTGCCCGAGCCGCTGCTGCAGAGCAGCCGCCATCGGGATGCGTTGGATGTGGTCAACGTGACGGATTTCAAACCGCAGGTGGATTTGTGGCTGTTCCATCCGCGTTATCTGGGCAACCTGCAGGAGCCGGTGGAGCTGTTCGGCGAGATTGCCGGTAATCGGCTGCAGGCGTGACGCTGGCCGCTCCGGCAATGGCAATCGCAACTTAATAAAATTTTTGCATAATAAAAATAGCTTCTATTCTACAAACAAATAATTAGCATAGAACTAAAAAGACTTTTACAGCGTTCATCCATACGAATACGGTCTTAGAAACCCACCGTGTTCCAGGGATGAATACTCCATGAGTCACCCCCCATCTGCTAGCGCGCTAGCCGAACTGACCCAGGCCCTTGCCGCCAACGCCGAGCGCTATGACCGCAGCGGTCAGTTCCCGGCCGACAATTTCAGCCTGCTCCATCGTCACGGCCTGCTGAGCCTCACCGTACCCCGATCGCTGGGCGGCGGCGGTGCCGACCTGGCCACCGCGCGCCAGGTGGTTGCTGCCGTCGGCAAGGGCGACCCGTCCACCGCGCTGATTCTGGTCATGCAGTACCTGCAGCATTTTCGCCTGCAGGAAGAAGCCCGCTGGCCCGAGCACCTGCGCCTGCAGGTGGCCCGTGACGCGGTGGCCAACGGGGCGCTGATCAACGCCTTTCGCGTCGAGCCCGAGCTGGGCACGCCCGCCCGTGGCGGCCTGCCAGCCACCGTGGCGCGGCGCACCACTGAAGGTTGGCGGCTGTCCGGGCGCAAGATCTACTCCACTGGCAGCTACGGCCTGACTTGGTACCTGGTGTGGGCCCGCAGCGACGACCGCGACCCGCTGGTCGGGGGCTTCCTGGTACACAAGGACACGCCCGGCATCAGCATCGCCGAAGACTGGGACCACCTGGGCATGCGTGCTACCTGCAGTCACGAGGTGCGCTTTGACGACGTGCTGATCCCGCTGGATCACGCCGTCAGTGTCAGCCCCGCCAGCGCACCGCGCCCGGAACTCGACGGCACTGCCATGCTGTGGATGTCCGTGCTGCTGCCGGCGCTCTATGACGGCGTCGCCCAGGCGGCCCGTGACTGGCTGGTAGCGTTCCTCAACCGCCGGGCACCGTCCAACCTGGGCGCGCCGCTGGCCAGCCTGCCGCGCTTTCAGGAGGTGGTGGGGCGCATTGACACCCTGCTGTTCGCCAACCGCAGCCTGCTGGACTCGGCCGTTGCCGGGCAAATCGACCCACGCCATGCCGGGCAGATCAAGCACCTGGTCAGCCGCAACGCCATCCAGGCGGTGGAGCTGGCCATCGAAGCCGCCGGCAATCCAGGGCTGTCGCGCCGCAACCCGCTGGAGCGGCACTACCGTGACGTGCTGTGCAGCCGCATCCACACACCTCAGGACGATGTGCTGCTGGCCCAGGTCGGGCGCGCAGCCTTGGCGGAGGTGGCAGCATGAGCCACTCGATCATTGCCAGCCAGCTTGACCCCCAGGCCAACCACTACCTGCGCGCGCACCTGCCCGACCATGAAGTCATCGACATCGCGCCAGGCCAGTTGCACCTGGATGCCCCCGCCGATGTGTTCATCGTGCGCCCGATCAACATACGCGGTAACCGCGTGGCCACCCCACCGCCCGGCTGGCCGTGGTCGCTGCGGTGGGTGCAAGTGGTGTCGTCAGGCATCGATTTCTACCCTGACTGGGTCTTCCAGGGGCCACCGGTCACCAGCGGCAAGGGCGCCAATGCCGAGCAGGTCGCGGAATTCGCCCTGGCCCTGGTGTTCGCCGCCGCCAAGCAACTGCCGGGCTTGTGGGTCAAGGACAGCGACTGGCGCCTGACGCCGTTGGCACCCCTGCGCGGCCGCACCCTGGGTATCTTCGGCTTCGGCAGCATAGGCCAGAGCCTGGCGCACAAGGCCAGCGCACTGGGCCTGCGCATACTGGCGCTGAACCGCCCGGGCCAGCCCCTTGCCGAGGTGCCCGGTGTCGAGCGGGCCGAGCACTTGCAGCACCTGTTCGCACGCAGCGACCACCTGGTCATCGCCGCCCCGCTCACCCCGGCCACGCAAGGGCTGATCGACCGCCAGGTGTTGGCCACAGCCAAACCAGGCCTGCACCTGATCAACATCGCCCGCGGCGGGCTGCTTGACCAGGGCGCCCTGCTCGAAGCTCTGGACAGCGGCCAGATCGGCCGTGCCAGCCTCGATGTCACCGACCCTGAACCGTTGCCGGCAGGCCACCCGCTGTACGACCACCCCCGTGTATTCCTGTCGCCGCACACCTCGGCGAT
The DNA here is from genome assembly GCF_028682155.1 of Pseudomonas sp. 39004. Lineage (NCBI taxonomy): Bacteria > Pseudomonadati > Pseudomonadota > Gammaproteobacteria > Pseudomonadales > Pseudomonadaceae > Pseudomonas > Pseudomonas sp. 39004. Next base: position 35,673 of record NZ_JANIAG010000013.1, on the reverse strand, counting down.
TTCCGAGGACGGCTACCCCGCGCTGCTCGATGCGTTCCTCGACAACTTTGCCCGTTATCGCGAACAGGCGCCGCTGCGCAACCTGGTCGATATCCAGCGCGGCTACTGACCCTATTTTCTGGAGAACATCATGAGCTCATTGTCCGTCGTATCCCCGCAAGCCAACACCGTTCGCCAGCGCGTCAGCGCCGAGGAATGGGAGGTACGGGTGAAGCTGGCCGCAGCCTATCGCCTGGCCGCCCTGTTCCGCTGGACCGACCACATCTACACGCACTTTTCGGCGCGAGTACCGGGGCCAGACGAACACTTTCTGATCAACGCCTTCGGCTTGCTGTTCGATGAAATCAGTGCCTCCAACCTGGTCAAGGTGGATGTCGACGGCACGATCATCGACGACCCGCTGGGCCTGGGCATCAATCAGGCCGGCTACGTCATCCACAGCGCCATACACCGCGCCCGGCCCGACCTCAAGGCGGTCCTGCACACCCATACGCGCGACGGCGCTGCCGTATCGGCCCAGCGCGATGGCCTGTTGCCCATTTCCCAACACGCGTTGGCCTATTACAGCCGGGTGTTCTACCACGACTACGAAGGCGTCGCCCTGGACCTGGACGAGCAACAGCGCCTGGTGGGCAACCTGGGTGACAGCAACATCCTGATCCTGCGCAACCACGGCCTGCTCACTGGCGGGGTCAGTGTCGAACATGCGTTTCGCGAGCTGCATGGGCTGGAGCGCGCCTGCAACATTCAAGTGGCGGCGCAGGCCGGGGGCAATGACCAGCTGCTGCATGCGGCACCGGCGGCGATTGCCAAGGTTCACGAGCAATCGAAGCGGTTTTCCGATGGGCTGGGCGAAGGGATTGCGCGGCACTGGGATGCGTTGATCCGGCAGCTGGACCGCGAGGGGCGTGACTACCAGGACTGACTGGCCGCCAAAGGCAACCCAAATTCAACAGAAGGAACGCCCCATGCCGCGACTCCGCCGTGCCCGCCATCTGCTCAGCGCCTGCACCCTGGCCCTGGCCCTCGCCGGCTGCTCCCCCGCGCCCGAGAACGCCGCCAGCAAAACCCTCAACATCGCCTTCTGGGGCGACAACACCACCCTGGTCAGCGTCGACCCCTTCCAGGTCTACTGGCTCGAACACCGCGTGCTGCTGCGCAATGTCGCCGAATCCCTCACCGACCAGGATCCGGACAGCGGCCGCATCATCCCTTGGCTGGCAAAAAGCTGGGAAGTCAGCGATGACGCCCTGAGCTACACCTTCCACCTGCGCCAAGACGTCAGTTTCAGTAACGGCGAGCGATTCGACGCCCACGCGGTGAAGACCGCCTTCGACACCAACAAAGCGTTCGCCGCGCAGTTGCCGGCCACCTTCGGCGCGACCTACCTCGCCGGCTACGATCACGCCGAAGTGGTCGATGACTTCACCGTGCGCCTGGTGCTGTCACGCCCTAACGCGGGCTTCCTGCAGGCGACCTCGACCACCAACCTGGCCATTCTGGCGCCGGCGTCCTACGCCCTGAGCGCCCAGGAACGTTCGCTGGGCAAGATCATCGGCACCGGCCCGTTCGTGCTCGAACACTACACCCCGGAAGTCGGCGCACGGCTGGTCAAACGCCCGGACTACGCCTGGGCCTCGGCCAATGTGAAAAACCCCGGTGCCGCTCACCTGGATACCGTGGAAATCACCTACATTCCCGAAGAAAGCGTGCGCAACGGCCTGTTTCTGCAGGGCAAGGCCGACATCCTCTGGCCGCGCAACCCGTTCTCCGAAGTCGACCTCAAGCTGTTCCAGGCCAAGGGTGCGACCATTCAGAGCCGTTCGCTGCCTGGCCCGGCGCTCAACCTGTACCCCAACACCCGCAACGACCGCCTGCTGGGCGATCGTCAGGTACGGCTGGCCTTGCAGAAGGCCATCGACCGCACCAGCTACGCGCACACCGTATACAACGCCGAATTCCCGGTGGTGTCCGGGGTGTATGACGTGACTACTCCGTATTTCAAGGCCCAGGCCGACAAGCTCGGCTACGACCCACAGGGCGCCGAGCGCTTGCTCGACGCGGCCGGCTGGCACAAGGGCGACGATGGCTACCGGCACAAGGACGGCAAGCGCCTGACCTTGCGCTACAACCTTACGCCCGCCGAAAGCGCCGGCGACGTGCTGATCCAGGACCAACTGCGCAAGGTCGGCATCGACCTCAAGCTCAACGTGCTGACCCGCGCCGAATGGGTTGCCGGCAATGCGTCGGGCAATTACGACCTCACCTCCACCTACATGACCCGCGCCGACCCGATCATCCTGCAGACCATTCTCGACCCGCGCGCCGCCAACAGCGCCACGCTCGCCACCAACACCTACGAGCCACATACCCTGCCTCAGGCCCAGGCGCTGTTCGACAGCGGCATCACCGCCACCCGCGACGAACAACGGGCTCAAGCCTACGGCCAGTTGCAGGACCTGCTGGTCGACGAAGCCTCGGCGTTTCCGCTTTACGAGCGTGTCTGGCAGGCCGCCACCGCACCCAGGGTCAAGGACTTCCGCTGGACGGCCGAAGGCTTCGCCTTCCTCAGCGATATCCAGGTCGCCCAGCCATGAACCGCTACCTGATCGGTCGTATCGGCCAGGCGCTGCTGGTGTTGTGGGGGGCCTACACCATCACCTACTTCATCCTTTATCTGCTACCAGGCGACACCCTGGCGATCATGCTCAGCGCCTCGGGCATGGAGGCCGATGGCCTGTCGCCCGAAGACTTGGCCAAGGCCCGCGCCTACTATGGGCTGGACAAGGGCCTTTTCGAACAGTACTTCGACCTGCTGTGGCGCGCCGTGCAGGGTGACCTGGGCCGCTCGCTGTCGCTCAACCGGCCGGTCACCGAGTTGCTGGCCGAGCGCCTGCCGCAGACCTTGTCGCTGGCCGGCCTGGCCATCGTGCTGTCGTTGCTCGGTGGCATTGGCCTGGCCTACCTCACGGCCTACCTGCAATGGCGGCCGCTCAAGGTGGTGTTGTCACGCCTGCCGTCACTGGGGTTCTCGGTGCCGGTGTTCTGGATGGGGCTGCTGCTGATCCAGGTGTTTGCCTTTGGCCTGGGCTGGTTCCCGCCCACCGGCAGCCAGGGTTTCGCCAGCCTGGTACTGCCGGCCGTGACCCTGGCCATCCCCAGCGCAGCGGTGTATGCGCAGGTACTGCAGCGTGGTTTCCAGGGCGTCTGGCACGAGCCGTACATCATCACCGCCTTTGCCAAGGGCCTGAGCCGTGCCCAGGTGCAGGCCCGCCACGCCCTGCGCAACGCCGCCCTGCCAATTCTCACCCTGGTTGGCCTGCAGGTGGGCAATACGGTGTCTGGCGCCGTGCTGGTCGAGACCATCTTCTCGCGCAACGGCGTCGGCCGGCTGGCCCAGGAAGCGGTGCTGCGCCAGGACATCCCGGTGGTGCTGGCGATCGTCGCGGTCTCGGCCGCCGCCTTCGTGCTGGTCAACCTGATCGTCGACCTGCTCTACCCCTTCCTTGACCCACGCATCACGCACGCCACGAAGGTGACCTGACCATGACCACCGATACCCGCCTGTTTCGTGCCGCCGCAGCCGCCACGCCCTGGAAGCGCCGCAGCCGCGTGCAACGCCTTGGCCAGGCACTGGCGCCTTTGCTGACGCGCCCAGGTTTCAGCCTGGCGCTGCTGGTGGTGCTGTTTGCGTTGGTCGGCGCCGTGGTACCGCACTGGCTGACCAGCTTCGACCCCTACGCCACGTCACCCGCCGCCAAGCTGACCGCGCCCGGTGCCGAGCACTGGTTCGGCACCGACGAACTGGGCCGCGACCTGTACACCCGCGTGGTGTATGGCGCCAGCCTGTCGGTGCAAGCCGCGCTGCTGGCCGTCGGCATCGCCCTGGCCGGTGGCCTTGGCCTGGGGGTACTGGCCGGCTTCGCCGGTGGGCGCATCGATGCGCTGATCATGCGCGTGGTCGATGTGCTGCTGGCCCTGCCCGGCCTGCTGCTGGCCCTGGCCATCGTCACCGCCATCGGCTTCGGTACGGTGCCTGTGGCGATTGCCGTCGGCGTCGGCATCATCCCAGGCTTCGCCCGCACCACCCGCGCCGAGGTGCTGCGGGTCAAGACCTTGCCCTATGTCGAAGCTGCGCGCCTGGGCGGTGCGAGCTGGGGCCGTACGCTGCTGCGGCACATCCTGCCCAATGCCTGGGGCCCGGTCGCGGTGCTCGCCACCCTGGACTTCGGTGCCGCGATCCTGGCCACCGCTGGCCTGAGCTTCCTGGGCTTCGGCGCAGCGCCACCCGCAGCGGAATGGGGCACGTTGATCGCCAATGGCCGGCACTTTCTGATCACCGCCCCTTGGGTGTCGCTGCTGCCTGGCCTGTTCGTGGTCGCCGTGGTGTTCAGCCTCAACCATCTGGCCCGCAGCTTCGAGGAGAACCACCGATGAGCGAATACCCCCTGATCGTCGTGCGCGACCTCAGCGTCAGCTACCACGCCGGTGGCCATACCACCCAGGCGGTCAAACGCCTGTCGTTTGCCTTGGCCCACGGCGAAACGGTCGCCATCGTCGGTGAATCCGGCTCGGGCAAGTCGACCCTGGCCACTGCATTGCTCGGCCTGCTGCCGGCCAGCGCCCGGGTCGAGGGTGGCCAGTTGTGGGTCGACGGCATCGACGTGGCACGTGCCAGCGAACGGCAAAAGCGCCAGTTGCGTGGCCGCACCATCGGCCTGGTGCCGCAAGACCCAATGGTCAGCCTCAACCCGACACTGCGCATCGGCCAGCAGATCGGCGAAGCGCTGGTGCTGGCCCAGGGCCGCCGCACTCGCAGCATCGATGCCGATGTGCTGGAACTGCTCGGCCAGGTCGGCCTGGACAACCCTGCTCTGCGTGCCCGTCAGTACCCGCACGAGCTGTCCGGCGGCATGCGTCAGCGGGTGCTGATCGCCATCGCCCTGGCCGGCAACCCGCGCCTGATCATCGCCGACGAACCCACCAGCGCGCTGGACGTGACAGTGCAACGCAAGATCCTCGACCACCTGCAGCGGCTGGTGGCCGAACGTGGCATCTCGCTGTTGATCATCACCCACGACCTGGGCGTGGCCACCGACCGCGCCGACCGTCTGCTGGTGATGAAACAAGGCGAACTGGTCGAGCAGGGCCCACCTCGGCAAATCGTCCAGGCTCCCCAGCATCCCTATACGCGTGACCTGCTTGGCGCAGCGCCCGCCTTCACCCATCGCCGCCGAGCGCGGCCTTTGGCACCGGATTCCTGGCCACTGCTGAGCCTGGAAGGGGTCGGCAAGACGTTCGAGTTGCCAAGGGTAAAGGGGCAGGACAACCGTTTCATCGCCCTGCAGGGCCTCAGCCTGCAGGTGCACCCTGGCCAGACCTTGGCCATCGTTGGCGAATCAGGGTCTGGCAAGAGCACCGCATTACGCATCGCACTCGGCCTGGAGCCGCCCAGCCAAGGGCAGGTGCTGTTCGACCAGCAGGACGTCACCGGCCATGGCTGGCGTGCGTTTCGCCCCTTGCGTCGGCGCATGCAACTGGTCCAGCAAAACCCGTTCGCCGCCCTGGACCCGCGCTTCACCGTGTTCGACAGCATCGTCGAGCCGCTGGTGTCATTCGACTTGCTCAAGGGCCCAGCGCTTGAACAGGCGGCCCGCCAGCTGATCGAACGCGTGCACCTGCCGGTCAGCTACCTTGACCGCCTGCCCCGCGAGTTGTCTGGCGGCCAGCGCCAGCGGGTGGCCATTGCCCGAGCATTGGCCCTGCAACCCGAGCTGCTGTTGCTCGATGAGCCGGTCAGTGCGCTGGATGTCTCGGTGCAGGCGCAGATCCTGGCGTTGCTGGATGAGTTGCAGCGCGAGCTGGGCATCGCCTATGTGCTGGTGTCCCACGACCTGGCGGTGGTGGCGAGCATGGCGGACCAGGTACTGGTGCTGCGTCATGGTCAAGTAGTGGAGCAAGGCACCGTAGCCGAGGTGTTCGAGCGGCCGTCGAGCGCGTACACCCGCGAGCTGATCGCGGCTATCCCTGGCAATAGAACTGCAGCATGAAGTGTTTCGCTTTCCCAAAGCGTTTTCGGCTTCGACATGTCGCCGAAACGCCACACCCTGCGCCGCAGCCAGACTGCGGTTGCCTGAACCCAGCACAACAAGGAGTTTGTTCCATGAGTCTCGAATTCATTGGCCTCATCGGCCCCCAGGAAGGCAGCGAATCACAGGCACCACGTGGCCCGCTGGTCGATCTCGATTTCATCAAGGCGTTTTCCCAGGCCCAGGAGTACGGCGGGTTCGACAAAGCGCTGCTGGCGGTCAACACCAGTGCCCCGGACTCGCTGATCCTGGCCAGCTACGTCGCCGCGCTTACCGAGCGCATCGGCCTGCTGGTGGCGCACCGCCCGGGGTTCCAGGCGCCCACCTTCGCGGCTCGGCAGTTCGCCACCCTCGACCAGTTGAGCCGTGGCCGCGCATCGATCAATGTCATCACCGGTGGTGACAGCGGTGACCTGCAGCGTGACGGTGACTTCCTCGACAAGGATGCCCGCTATGCCCGTACCGACGAATACCTGCAGGTGCTGCGCGACACCTGGACCCGCACCGAGCCATTCGACCATCACGGCCCGCACTACCGTGTCGAAGACAACCTGACCCTGGTCAAGCCCGTGCAGCAGCTACCGATCTACTTCTCGGGTGCTTCGGATGCCGCGGTTGAAGTCGCGGCCAAGCATGCGGATGTGTACATGATGTGGGGCGAGCCGCTGGAGCAGGTGCGCGAGCGTATTGCCAAGGTACGCAAAGCTGCGGCCCGCTATGGGCGCGAAAAGCACATTCGCTTCAGCCTGTCGTTGCGGCCGATCCTGGGGGCGACCGAGGACGAGGCGTGGGCCCGTGCCGAGCGCATTCTGGCCGATGCCCAGACGCGCATCGGCATCCGCGAGGGCAACCGCCGCGAGAAGAACTTCGGCAAGAGCAACGCCGGTTCCGAGCGCCTGGTGCAATTGGCCAGCCAGCGCAAGGTGCATGACACCCGGTTGTGGACCGAGATCGCCGCGCTGGGGGGTGGCGCTGGTAACTCCACGTCATTGGTGGGGACGGCGGATCAGGTGGCGGAGGCGGCATTGGCGTACTACGAGTTGGGCGTTAGCACCTTCCTGTTCCGTGGGTTCGATCAGCTGCGCGATGCGGTGGAGTATGGGCAAGTGTTGATTCCGCGGATTCGGGGGTTGGTGGCCGAGCGGGAGGCTGGGCATAGCGCTCGCAGGGCTTAGGGGACAGGGTTGGGGGACCAGGTGCATGACTTGGTTTTTTGGCGCCTATGAGATCGAGCGCCGCCCGCGCGGCGCATCGCGACGCAAGGCCGCTCCTACATTTGTTTCGGGCCAGTTATGCCTGAAGCATTGGCGCGCGGCCCCTTGGCGCCCGCCTCGATTTTGCGCCGTACAAACAAGGGCTCGCGCGCGCTGGCACAGACATGACTGGCCCGAAACAAATGTAGGAGCGGCCTTGCGTCGCGATGCGCCGCGCGGGCGGCGCTCGATATCCGCCCCACCTCCAAACCCAAGACCGGCACCTAGCCGCCATCCCCCTATCTCCCGACAAGCACATTTGATCGTGCTGCCAGGGCAGCCCTACCCCTGGGCCGAGAACAACGCGAACAGCTGGCTGCGAAAGTGGATGCCTAGCCGGTCGAAGGCCCGGTTACGGTATGTCTTCACGGTACTTTCCTTGATGCCCAGGTCGGCGGCGATGCCGGCATGGGTCATGCCCTGTAGCAGGCGGGCACAGATGTTCAACTCTTGCGTGGTGAGCTCGGGGCAGCGCTGCAGCAACTGCTGCTGAGGGTTCTTGACCGGGTTCAGGCCGCTCAGCGCCAGGTGCCCGCGCAACAGCTGCAGCAGCGCCGGGCTGAGCGCTTCGCACATCTGCAATTCCTGGTCGTTGAAAAAACCCTGATCGTGGTGCCGGTAGAGGTTGAACTGCACCGGGCGCGCCTGTTCGTCCAGGTACACGCTGGACAACCGTTCGATCATGCCATTGCGCTGGTAGATCGCCTCGCGGTAGGGCCCATGGCGGATGTCCTGGGCCAGCAGGTGGCCGACCTGCCCGGGGGCCTCCTTCAACGGCTCGAACAAGGGGTCATAACGATGGTAGTGCTCGATGTAAGCCTGGCCGCAGCGCAGCACCAGGCTGGCGTCAGGGTGGCGGGTGCCGGCCGCCAGCAGCTGCGGCCGCGCGCCGTCCATGCGCAATACGGAAAAATGCTCGCAGGCCGCCCATTGGCCCAGGCAGTCCAGCAACGCAGCGGGAAAGCCAGGCGTGCCCAACGTGCGGGTCAGGTCGCTGAAAGCGCGGATTTGCGCGGGCAAGGTCGATGCCTGTGGGGTGCTGAGACGAATCATGGCGGCACTCGGATATTTATTGTTATTGGCTCGGGCGAACAGCGCCCGATAAATAGTTAACCTATTAACTATCAGTCTGCCGCCAATCCACGACCTTGTCCACCTCACGGGTGACAGCCCTGGCAAACGCGCGTCCGTAAGCTGGCCCCGACAACGACAATGATCGGGAACACCCATGAACCAGCACCCACTGAACCTGCGCGTCACGCGCTACGCCGCAGAAGCCAAGGACGTGGCACTGATCGAGCTGCGTGCAGACGATGGCCGGGCACTGCCGCCCTTCAGCGCGGGTGCCCACCTGGAAATCCTCGTCGCAGGCGACCTGCCGCGCCACTACTCACTGCTCAACGCGCCCGATGAACGCGACCGCTACCTGATCGGCGTGGGCCTGGCGCCTGATAGCCGCGGCGGCTCGCGTTTCATGCATCAGCAACTGCGCCTGGGCGACACCCTTGCCTGCAGCCTGCCGCGCAACCACTTCGGGCTGGACGAGCACCTGCAACGCTATTGCCTGGTGGCGGGCGGCATCGGCATCACCCCGATACTGGCGATGCTGCGCTGGTGCCAGGCGCACGACAAGGACTGGCGGTTGGTGTACAGCGCCCGCAACCGGCAACGCGCCGCGTTCTACGAAACCCTGCGCGCACTGGACCCTGCCCGGGTGCAACTGCACTTCGACGACGAAGCAGGCGGCCGTCTGGATACCGCGCAACTGCTCGACACCCTGCGCGATGACGAGCACCTGTACGCCTGCGGGCCAGCGCCGATGCTCGACGCCTTGCAAGCCGCTGCCGGGCCACGCGCCGAACGCCTGCACATCGAACGCTTCAGCGCCGCACCGGCCAGCACCGAGGGCGACAGTGGCTTCACCGTGCACCTGAACCTCAGCGACCGCAGCATCTGGGTCGCCCCTCAGCAAAGCATCCTCGAAGCCCTCGAGGCCCACGGCATCGAGCTGCCGTTTTCGTGCCGAGCCGGCATCTGCGGCAGTTGCCAGACCCGCGTCTGCGCAGGCGTGCCAGACCACCGCGACTTGATCCTCTCGGATGCCGACAGGGCCGCAGGCCAGAGCCTGATGATCTGCGTCTCGCGTGCCCTGGGCGACAGCCTGGTGCTGGACCTCTGAACCGCCTCACCCTTTTTCAAGGAGCATCCCCATGTCACTGCCCACCAGCAACCTGATTGCGCATGCCCGCAAAGCCAGTGAACCGATGGCCAACCGCGAAACCCCGTTCATCTACAACGAGTGGTATGTCGCCGCCTTTGACGATGAAGTCGGCCGGCACTTGCTGGCCCGGCGCCTGCTCGACCGCCGCGTGGTGATGTACCGCACAGAGGCAGGCGAGCCGGTCGCCCTGGAAGACCGCTGCGCGCACCGCTCGTTCCCGCTCTCGCGCAGCCATCTGCAAGGCGACACTATCGTCTGTGGCTACCACGGCTTCCGCTACGACGCCGCCGGCGACCTGACCGAGGTGCCGTCACAGAAAAACTGCCCACGTGGTATTGGCGTACGCCGCTACCCGCTGGTGCGCCAAGGGCCGTTGCTGTGGATCTGGCTGGGCGAGGAAGCCCTCGCCGACGCGGCGCAGATCCCCCATCAGGCATGGATCGACGACCCGGCCTGGGCCTGCACCTCCGGGTATTTCCATCACCCGGGCAACTACGTCAGCCTGCATGAAAACCTCATGGACCTGACCCACCTGAGCTTCCTGCATGCCAACACCATCGGCACCCCGGACTACGCCAGCGCGCCCTACAAGCTGGACCTCAAGGAAGGCCATTACACCCTGATCCGCGAAGTGGTGCCTACCACCCTGTCGCCAGTGTGGGGCAAGACCACAGGGCTGGAAGGCTGCGCCAGCGCGGCACGCATCGCCACGTCGGAGTTTCTTTCGCCGGGGCTGCACCGGGTCAGCGTGACCTTCTACGACAGCGCCCAGCCGCTGGAGCAGCGCCAGCAGTTCCACATCCGCACCGCGCATATCCTGACCCCGGAAACCGCCAACAGCCTGCACTACTTCATCGTCCATGGGCGCGACTTCGCCCAGCACGACGAAGCCCTGGGCGAGTACATGCACGAGCAGCTGTTCGCCGCCTTCAACGAAGACGTGGAAGGCCTCGGTGCACTGGAGGCCGCGCTCGACGACCGCGACGACCATCACTACGAAATATCCGTGGCCAGCGACGCCCCTGCCGTCGCCACCCGCCTCTACCTGAAGAAACGCGCCGATGCCGAGCGCCAGCACGACAGCCGCAAGGTGGGCTGAAGGCAGCGCTGGCCGCCGTCCATAACAACAATAAAAGGGACATCACATGTTCAAGCCTGAACCGGCTATCACCTGCCTGCGCCTGGCGCTGGTGGCAGCGCTGGCCTTGCCACTGCCCGCCCGCGCCGACTTCATCGGCGACAGCCAGGGCAGCCTGGAGCTGCGCAACTTCTACCAGAACCGCGATTATCGCCAGCACGGGGCCCAGGCTTCCCAGGTCGGCAACTGGTCGCAAGCCTTCATGCTGCGAATGCAATCGGGCTTCACCGAAGGGCCGGTCGGCGTTGGCCTGGACTACCTGGGCCTGCTGGGGGTCAAGCTCGACTCGGGACGCGGCCGCAGCGGCGACGGCACGCTGCCCTTCGGTTCGCAGTCAGGCCGGCCGGTGGACGACTTCAGCCACATGGGCGTCACCGGCAAGCTGCGGGTGTCGAAGACCCGCCTCGATGTCGGCATCCTCACCCCGACGCTGCCCGTGGTCTTTCGCGATGACATGCGCCTGATGCCCCAGACGTTCGATGGCGCGTTGCTGCAATCGCAGGACGTCGAGCGGCTGACCCTGACCGCCGGGCAGCTCTGGCGCTCGCGCACCCGTGAGTCGTCGGGCAGCGACCGCATGTACCTGGCCGGGCGCAGCCCCGAGTTCGACAGCGGCGCCTTCGATGTACTGGGCGCCAGCTATGACGTTGGCCACGGCTTGATCGCCAGTGCCTTTCGCGGCGAGCTGCATGACGTGTATCGGCAAGACTTCTACGGCCTGGTGCACACGCTGCCATTAGGGCCGGGGTTGTCGCTGCTCACCGACCTGCGTTACTTCGACAGCACCAGCGCCGGCACTGCCAAGGCCGGCAGCGTCGACAACCGCAACTTCAACATGATGAGCACCCTCAGCGTCGGCGCGCACAAGGTCGGCGTGGGTTACCAGCGCATGTACGGCAAGGATGCCTTCCCTACCCTGAACGGCTACACCCCGCCCTACACCGCCAACCTGGTCACGATCGGCACCTTCACCAGCGCCGGCGAAGTGTCGTGGCAAGCCCGCTATGACTACAACTTCGTCGCCCTCGGGCTACCCGGGCTGAGCTTCATGACCCGCTACGTGCGCGGCGACGATATCCGCACCCGCGCGGCCGACGGCCATGAGTGGGAACGCGACACTGACATCGCCTACGTCATCCAGGCCGGCTACTTCCAAGGGCTGGGCGTGCGTTGGCGCAACGCGGCCTATCGCTCCAGCTACGCCAGCGACATGGACGAGAACCGGCTGATCCTCAGCTACACCCTGAAACTCTGGTGACCCCCTTGCACCTGCCCTTCGAGGTAACCCCATGAGCCAGACCGTCGAGTCTCTGCAACACGCGCAGAGCACTGCCAATACCCACCGCCAGATCAGTTGGCGGATCATGCCGCTGCTGCTGATCAGCTACGTTTTCGCCCACCTGGACCGCATCAACATCGGCTTCGCCAAACTGCAGATGAGCAACGACCTGCAGTTCTCCGACACCGTCTACGGCCTGGGTGCCGGGCTGTTCTTCGTCGCCTACGCGATGTTCGGCGTGCCGGCCAACCTGGTGCTCGACAAGCTCGGCCCACGGCGCTGGATCGCCCTGATGATGGTGACCTGGGGGCTGCTCTCCAGCGCCATGCTGCTGATTGAAAGCGCCCACGGCTTCTATGCCCTGCGCTTCGGCCTCGGGGTGGCCGAGGCCGGTTTCTTCCCGGGCATTCTGGTCTACCTCTACCGCTGGTTCCCGGCCGGGCGCCGGGCCTCGATCACCGCTCTGTTCACCCTGGCAGTCCCCATGGCCGGCGTGGTCGGCGGCCCGGTATCGGGCTGGATCCTCGAACACCTGCAAGACACCGCCGGGCTGCGCGGGTGGCAGTGGATGTTTCTGATCGAAGGCCTGCCGGTCGTGGCCTTGGGCCTGGTGATACTGGCGCGGCTGGACGACCGCATCGAAGACGCACGCTGGCTCAGCGACGAACAGAAGCACGCCCTGCGCCAGACGCTGGCCCGTGAAGAAGCACGCAAACAGATCAGTTCCTGGCGCGGGATCTTTGCCAATGGCCAGGTCTGGCTGCTGGTGGCGATCTATTTCGCGGTCATGCTGGCGGTCAACACCCTGGCGTTCTGGATGCCGACCCTGATCCACGGCGCGGGCGTTGCCCACGACAGCCAGATCGGCCTGCTCAGTGCACTGCCCTATCTGGCCGGGTGTTTCTTCATGATTGCCGTGGGGCGCTCTTCCGACCACCACAAAGAGCGGCGCTGGCACCTGTGCGTGCCGATTCTGATGTGCGCGGTGGGGTTGACCCTGACCGGCCTGCAGCCGCAGTCACCGCTGTGGGTGATGACGGGCCTGGCCATTGCCGGCATGGGTGCCAGCAGTGCGTTGCCGATGTTCTGGCAATTGCCTCCGGCCTACCTGGCCGGGCCGATACTGGCGCCGGGGTTGGCCCTGATCAGCTCGCTGGGCAGCGTGGCGGCGTTTGTCGCGCCTTACCTGATCGGCTGGATGCGCGACAACACTCAAAGCGCCAGCCTGGCGCTCTACTTGTTGTCGTTGGTGATCGCCTTGGGCGCCTTGCTGGTGCTGCGCACCTCGGCTGCCGTGGTCAACCCACGCTGAGGCAAGGTACGCAGGCAGGCGTGGCTGGGCCACGCCTGCTTCAAGCAACGATCATGTCAGGGACGAACCGCCGTGACTTCGATCTCGACGCGCCAGGCTGGGTGTGCCAAGCCTGCAATCTGGAACGCCGAGCGGGCAGGCAGTACTGGCTGCTTGGCCGCTGGCCCGAAGAATTGGGTGTAGCCGGCCATGAAGCCGTCGAAGTCCATCTTGCCGCCGTTCTCCGGCCCGCCTACCAGGAATACCTGCATCTTCACCACATCCTTGAGGCCCAGACCGAGGTCTTTGAGCTGCTTCTGGATGTTTTCAAGCACATTGATGGTCTGCGCTTTGGTATCACCGAAGGATTCCAGCGAATCCTTGGCGGCGTCGGGGTGGATGACCGACGGAACGGAGCCGCTCAGGTAAACGACTGTCTTGCCAGCAGGCACTTCCACAGCGGCCGAAATGGGGAAACTGCCTGCGCTATGGCGCACAACATCCTGTGCATGAACGCTCCCGGCACCGGCGATCGTCAGGGCCAATGCAGCAACGGTCTTGAAAGCGACCTTCATGTGTTTCTCCTAAATGATTACCAAGGGTGATGCGCACGCATCGATGACGCGTGCACGGGTCATTCCATTGTCGTAGCAGGTTTAGAATCGATACAAGCTAAACGGCTCTGGATCAAGCACTGGCGCCTTGCCCAGCAGCAGGTCAACCGTCAACTCGGAGGACACCGGGCTCTCCGTCATGCCCCAGCCGGTCGCGGTGTTGATGACCAGGCCTGGGTACTCTTTGACCGTCGAAATGATGGGGTTCTCATCCGGGGCGATGGCCATGGCGCCGCTCCACTGATCGATCAGCTTCGAGTCGTTGAAGGCAGGGAATTCGACCTTGAGTTTGGCCAGGGATGCATCGAGCTCTGGAATATCAGGGGCCGCGGTCATCAGCCTGTTCTTCTCGAACGGCGACACCTCATCCAGCCTCCAGCTGGTTGGCTGAGTGAACGAGTCGATCAGCTGCTTGTTCAGCGAGATGTGTACCGGGAAGTCGGGGATGGCCAGCAGTGGCAGGTACTTGTAACCATACATGAACGACTCTTTGACCACCGGAGCAACGACAACGCGCGGCGAGGTGGCGTAGGTGCCGTCAGCCTGCTCGCGGAAGTAGATATTCCCCGGCAATGCAACGTTGCCACCCGGTGCCCGGGGCGCAGCGCTGATGATTTGCTGGGACTGGTAGGCGGGCAAGGTTGGCACGTCGACGCCCAGGTTCTGCATGAACAAGCGGGACCAGGCACCGCCCGCGACGATCACGCGAGACGCGCGAATGGCGCCCTTCTCGGTCACCACATCAGAGATGGCACCTGCCTGGGTTTCCAGGCCCCTTGCCGCGCAGTGGGTGTAGATACGCACACCCATTTTCTTGGCGTACTCGGCCATGACGTACGACGCGCGCTCGGCGTCCAGGCTACCGGAGTCTTCCTCGAAGCCTGCGACCTTCCAGCTGGAGGCTGAACCGCGCAGCCGTTGATCGAGCTCATTGCCTTGAATGATGCGCGTCTTGAAGGGGATGTCCGAGCCGACTTCGCGGGTTTTCAGATCGATCCACTTTCTGACGCCTTCCAGGTCTTCTTCATCGAAAGGCACTTCGACCCGGCCTTGAGTGCGATAGCTGGTATCCGCACCTACTTTGGCGTTCATTTCACGCCAGCGTTGCTTGGCCAGGTGGTGCAACTGGAACGTCGCATCAGGCATCTTGTAGGTCATGACCTGACCATAGAAACGGCACGACTGCTCGCCGGCAATCTCACCCTTTTCGACGACAACGACGGAGAGGCCACGCTCGACGAGGTTGATCGCGGTCATGAGCCCCAGAATGCCAGCGCCAACGACGACCACGTCTGCTTGCTTGGGCAGCGTGCCCTCGGTGCCCTGTACAAAACCGAAGCGCGGTTTGCCCGGGATCAACCGACCTTCGCGGGTCAGCATGGGCGTCAGAATACCCGCACCCGCCGCAGCGGCCACGACGCCGCCGCCAATCAAAAACTTACGCCTTGTCATTCCCATGACACTTTCCTTTCCAAGCATTCGGTGTGGGTTGCATCAGCCCAGGCAATGGGCCATAGGCTGGCCGACAGCCCCCGTGGCCAACTTTGTGGCCATCGCGTCAGGCTGACGGTTCAAATTGAGGGCGGGCATTCTGGTGATGCTGGGCAGACGGTGGAATCGCTGAGGACAAATAATTAGTTCAGGGATTTCGTAACTATCGTGCAGGGGACATATAAAGTTGATATGGCGACACGCCATATTAGTTATAGGGGATTAGTTCGGGTGAAGTAACTGGATGGTTAATTGTTATTTGGGTAAGGGCTGCCAGGTGCCTGTCGTGGGATTAGTGGTGGGGCGTACATCGAGCGCCGCGCGGGCGGCGCTCGATCTCATAGGCGCTGTAAAAACCAAAGACAAGCACCTAGCCGCCCTCACCCGATCTCCCGACGTACATTCATTCCCTCAGAATGCCGGTACACTAACGCCCCTATCAAACCCTACAGAACAACCGCCACAACGCACCTTCGGACTGTTCGGTATTGCCCCTGCACTGTCACCCAAGGAAGAACGGGATGCTGCAAAACCGTATTCAACACCACCCCATTAAAGTATCCCTCATCGCCTTATTAGGGGTTTTCTCATTTACGCAAACCCCGCACACCCTCGCGGACATGACCAACGGCAAAAACCTCTACAAACAACGATGTGCCGTGTGCCACGGCGCCGATATCAAGGGCACCGGGCCGCTGGCCAATAAAAGCAACCCGCCAACCCCCGACCTTACAAGCGCTGCCTTCAAAAAGCGGCTGAGCAATTATCCAGGCGTTATCGTCGCGTCGGTGATACTTCGCCCCAATGGCAACTTGATCCCAAAGACGCTCCAGCAGAACGGTGTAAAAATACCGCCGCACGCCTGGAGCGTTAACGATTTCCGCGACCTGAACCAATACATGACCGGTGTGATTTCAAGAACCCCCTGATCCTGAAATGACTGGCAGGCGCTCAGCGCCGCACTGATAGCTGGCACCCTCGAGGCTGGCTTCAAACGCTTCAAGCCCCGCGTACACCTGCTGCAACCCACTGATCTGCGCCATCACTTCAAACTTCTTGTCGGCAATGGCCTTGCCCACCAGCGCCCACGGCAACGCTTGCCCACGGTGCCCCTGGAGGATCGCCTGCATTTCCTTGAGTTTGAAGCCCAACTGCTGCGCGCATTTGATGAGCGTCAGCAGCTCAACGCTTTGCTGATTGTAAACGCGGTACTTTCCCTGACGCTCGGGCGGCGGCAGCAGGCCAATCGCTTCATAGTGGCGGATGGTCTTGACCGTGGTGCCCGACAGCTGGGCGGCTTTGCCGATGTACATGAACGTCCTTTTTCGTTCGGGTGCGCCGCATCTTCACATAGCGCTGCCGGATCGGGAACCACCCGGGCCCGGTCATCGGCTGGCGATACTGTTGGCCTTCGCGAGCCAAGCTTCGCGTTGCAGGGGGCTGGAGCCGAGCAGCGGCCCGAACGTCAGGGTCTTCAACGGTTTTATGCCGCAGAACTGCAACGTCGTCTTGCGTACCTGATGAAGGCCAGGCATGCGGTAAACCCATCTGTAGTACCACGGGGGGGTGTCCATCGTTACCAGCAGATGCGCCGTTCGCCCTTTCAGGCGTTGCTCGGGGAAGGCTTTGCCTGCGCGGTACTGGAAAGCAAAACCGGGCAGGAACACCCGGTCGAAAAAACCTTTCATCAAAGCGGGAATGCCGCCCCACCAAATCGGGTAGATGAAGGCCAGGTGCTCAGCCCAGGTGATGTCTGCCTGGGCCTTGAGCAGGTCGGGTTCCAGCGGCTGAACCTGCCTGTAGCCTTCGCGCAGCACCGGGTCGAAGTTCAAGGCACCGAGGCGTAGCACCCGTACATCATGCCCGGCACTGCTGGCTGCCTCGACGTAACGCGCGGCCAGTGCAGCGCAGAAACTATCGCCAGAAGGGTGGCCCAGTACCACCAGTACGCGCTTACTCATCATGACCACATCCTGAACGTGAAGCCTTCAGGGTAAAGGCTGCCCGTAACAGGAGAGTCAAGGCCAGCCAGGCCGTTACTGCGAATCCAGGTGGTTGATGCACACCACCTTGGGCTGGGTCATGTCTTCATAGGCAAAGCGCACCCCTTCGCGGCCAAGGCTGCCGTACTTGAAGCCGCCAAACGGCATGGCGTCGAAGCGGTAATCGGACGAGTCGTTGATCATCACGCCCCCCGCCTCGATCCGCCGCGCCAGCTTCAGCGCCGTCGACAGGTCCCGGGTAAACACCCCCGCATGCAGGCTGTATTCCGGCGCATTGGCCAGGGCAACGGCCTCATCCAGGGTGTCGAACGGCTCAAGGATCACCACCGGCGCGAACACTTCCTGTAGCCAGATACGGCTGCTGTGGCTGACCTGCTCCAGCACAGTGGGCGCGTACAGGGCGCCTTGCCGGCGATGGCCACAAAGCAGCGTTGCACCCTGCCCCAGCGCCTCGTCCACCCACTGCTCGGTGCGACGGGCCGCCTGTTCGGTGACCATGGGGCCGACATCCGTTTCCAGGTTCGCCGGGTCACCCAGCTGCAACGCCTTGGACTGCGCCACGAACTGTTCGCGGAATGCCGCGTACACCGCGCGCTGCACGAGAATCCGTTGCGTGCCGATGCAGTTCTGCCCCGCCGCCCAGAAGGCACCCGAGACACAGGACTCAACCGTCGGCCCCAGGTCGCAGTCCGCCAGCACCAGCACAGGCGCATTGCCGCCCAGGTCCATGGCGAGTTTTTTCAACCCTGCGCTGCGGGCGATCGACTCGCCGGTGGCAAAGCCGCCGGTGAAGGAAACCATGCGCACCTCGCGCAGTTCGACCAGCGCCTTGCCCAGTTCGACACCGCCGGTAGCGGTGGTCACCACGTTTTCGCCCAACCCGGCCTGTACCAGGCAATCGACCAGTTTCAACGCCGACAGCGGCGCCAGTTCGGACGGCTTGAGGATCACCGCATTGCCACCGGCAATCGCCGGGCCCAGCTTGTGCGCCACCAGGTTCAGCGGGTCGTTGTAGGGCGTGATCGCCACAATCAGCCCCAGCGGTTCGCGGCTGAACCAGCCCTGGCGGGCCTCGGAGCCTTCATAGGCTTCGAACGGCACCACTTCGCCGGCATTGCGCCGCGCCTCCTCGGCCGACAGCTTCAGCGTGTTGACACAGCGCTTTACCTCCTTCTGGGCCTGACGCAGGGTTTTACCGGCTTCGGCCACGATCAGCTCGGCGAACGCGGCGGCATCGGCCTCCACCAACCGCGCCGCCTCTTCCAGAATGCGCGCGCGACGGTGCCGGGGCATTGCTGCACTTTCAAGGCACCCCGCCCGTGCACGCGCCAACAAGGCGGGCACTGCACTGGCGTCCAGGCAGGGCACACGCCCCACCAGGCGGCCGTCAAAGGGGCTGAACACGTCTATGTGGCTTGGCGCTACAGCGTGAACACTGGCCATGCGAGATACGCTCATAAAGGCTCCGTTACTGACGGTGGGTGGTGTGCAGGGCAATGACGTCGGAGAGCAAGGCGTAGGCCGTCTCGATGCGCCCTGCGCCCGGCCCGGACACGGTGACAGCGCCCAGCAGCCCGGTGTCGAACGACACCGCATTAATTGCGCCGCTGATGCCGGCAAGCGGATGCTCAAGTGTCAGCAAGCGGGCTTCGACACTCGCAGACACCGCACCGTCAGCCGCCTTGCTGGCAGCACCGATCAGCTTCCAGCACTGGCCTGTGGCCTGCGCCTTGACGATGTCCGACGCGCTGATGCCGCTGATGCCCGAGCACGTCACATCGCTGACGCTCAAGCGTGCATCCAGCAACTCATTGGCCAGGATCACCACCTTCAGGCGCACGTCATAGCCTTCGACGTCGGCCGTCGGGTCGGCTTCGGCATACCCCAGCTGCTGCGCCTGGGCCACCGCATCGGCGAACGACAAGCCGTCTTTCATGCGGGTCAGGACATAGTTGGAGGTACCGTTGAGAATGCCCTCGAAGCCTTGTATCTGCGCACCCGCCAGGGCCTGCTTGGCCAGGCGAATCACCGGCGTGCCGCTCATCACCGCGCCTTCGTATTCGAACGCAACGTTGTGCCGCTGGGCCAGCGCCTTGAGCTCGGCACCGTGCAAGGCGATCGGCCCTTTGTTGGTGGTCACCACATGGATGCCGCTCTCCAGCGCCCAGCGGCAGAAGGTGGCGGCCGGCTCACCATCGACCGGGTTGGTGAAGGTGGCCTCGGCGATGATGTCGGCGCCGGACTGCTTGATGACGGTTTCGTTGAACGCCTCGGCGGTGCCGCCTGGCAGCTGTGCAAACGCGCCCTTTTCGGCTGGCAAGGCCGCCAGCGCGGCTGCGTCCAGGCCATTGCGGTCGACCAGCGAGCCGAGGAACAGGTCGGTGACGCCGACGATTTTCAGGCTGAAGCCGAGAGTGGCCTGCCAGCTGTCGTTGCTCGTTGCAATCAGCTGGGCCAGGCCTCTGTTGACACCGCCAAAACCTACCAGGGCAATTTTGTATTCAGTCACGAAGGCGTTCCTTTTTTGCTGTTGTTTGATGGGCTCAGCGTACGAGGAGGCGGCGGGCAGTTGAATTGGCCAAAACGCCGTATTTATTGGGCGATCTGCACAGGCTCGCAGGCCCGCGAATGGGGCCACGCGGTAGCTGCCACCGGCTTTGCCGGTGTTCGCGGGGCAAGCCCGCGCCCACAGGGTCGCTGCGTAATCAATGAGATAAATTTTGTTCGGGGGGATAGAAGCGGGGTTAAAAGACGGCGGAGAGGACGAAGGAGGTGACGGTGTTTTCAACACCCTTGATGCCGGCGATTTCTTTCCACACGGCGTGGACCCGCTCCGGGGTAGCGGCAGCAACCCTGAGCATCAGGTCAAACTCGCCGCTGAGCACTTCGCACTGCACCACCTCGGGGATGCTCCGCAAGGTGGCCAGCACGTCGTCACCGCGCATGCGGTCGTAGCGATAGACGAAAATCACCGCACTGATCAACGACGATGGCCGGCGGGCGTCCCCCAGCCTAACCGTATAGCCCTGTATCGCACCGTCGCGCTCAAGCCGTTCGATACGCTGGCGCACCGCATTGCGCGACAGGTTCACCTTGGCCCCGAGCTCGGCGTGGGCGATGCGTGCGTTGGCGGTCAATTCGGCAAGGATGCGCTCGTCCAGCGGGTCGAGAATACGCTTCATGCGGGCCTCGACTGCGCCACCAGCAAGGCCTTGCACAAGCCATCCAGGTCACCCCGATGCAACGCCGGTGGGCCCTTTTGCACCGGTGGCAGGCAGGCCAGCTCACCCTCCCAGACACCCAGCTGCGCCAGCAGCGCGGCAGACTTGCTTGGCGCGATCTGGCCCAGGGTCACCATCGGCGCACCCAGGCTGCGCCGATGCATGCGGCCCGCCAGTGCGCCGACGGCCGTATGAGGGTCGACCAACGTTGCCGCTTGCTCGCGCAGGGTGATGACTTCGCGGCGTACTTCGGCTTCGTCCACCGCATAGGAGTCGAACAACACCCGCGCCTCAAGCCATTGCGCATTGCCGATGCTCAATTCACCACAGGCCTCGAAATGCTCCATCAGCGCTGCGACACGGCTGCCGCTGCGCCCATACAGCTCCCAGATGAAGCGCTCCAGGTTCGAATACAACGAGAAGTCCATGGCCGGTGACGACGTGCGCTGACTGGCATGGGGGGCGTAGCGGTTGCGATGAATGAAACGGTGAAGGGCATCGTTGCTGTTGGTCGAAACGATCACTTGGTTGATCGGCAACCCCATTTTCTGCGCAATGAAGCCGGCGTAGATTTCCGCGAAGCTTGCCGCCGGTACGCTGAATGCAACCGGCCGGGTGCCGCCACCCAATTGCAGGGCCGCGTGGAAGTAGAACACGATCTGCGCCAGCACCCCCACCCAGTTGGTCGAGTTGAAACACACCGGTATCAAACCCTCCAGCGGCCAGGCACGAAACAGCCGCGCCACCAGGGTCTGGCAGTCGTCGAAACTGCCCTCGACCGGCAGCAGCTGAACACTGGCGGGGTCCGCCGCCTGCAAGGCGACCAGGCGGTCTGCCGGGATCTCGCCCTGCGGGTAGAGAATGGCCAGGCGCACATTGGGCCTGGACGCAAAGGCCTCGATCGCGGCAATGCCGGTATCACCATTGGTGGCCCCGACCACCAGTGCCTCGCCGCCGGAGTGCGCCAGAAAGTGGCTGACCAGCCGTGCCTGGAGCTGCGCGGCGAAGTCCTTCGAGGTGCGTGTGGGGCCATGGAACAACTGCAGGATCCATTCGTTATGGCCAATCTGCTGCAAGGGTGTGATCGCGCGGTGGCTGAAGGCCTGGTAGCTGTCGCTGAGCAGCACGCGCAAGCACGGGTCATCGATGGCATCGCCAACAAAGGGCGCGATGACCCGCCAGACCAGCTCATCGAAGGGCAGCCAGGACCAGCTGGCAATCGCCTCGGGGCTGATTACCGGCAAGTACGCCGGCACATACAGCCCGCCATCGGCGGCAGGCCCCGACAGCACGACTTCACGGAAGTCCGCTCGCACATCAGCGTTGCGGGTACTGACGTAATGCATGAAAACTCCCCAGAGTTACTAAGGCCGGTGCGCGTGTGCCACCAGCCAGGATGAAAACAGCGCAGCATCGGGCGGCAGTGGCCGCCCTTGCTCGCGTACCAGGTAAAACGATTCGCTCGCTTCGATGCGCTGGCTGAAGGGTGCGACCAGCTGGCCGTCCCTGAGCAGGTCCTCGACCACGGACGATCGCGCCAGCGCCACCCCCTGCCCCAGTTCGGCCATGCGAATGGTGGACACCAGCGTGTCGAACTGCAGCCCCCGCGAGTAATCGACATCGTCCGCGCCAACCCGCTTGAGCCAGTAGCCCCAGCCCTCCTCGTAGCCCAGCACATGCAGCAGCGGGTGGTGCCTGAGGTCGCGCGGCTGGCGAATGGGCGAGCGCGCCATCAGCGCCGGCGAACAGACCGGCACCAGCACGTCCCAGGTCAAGCGTTGGGCATGCAGCCCGGGCCATTCGCCGTTGCCCCAGCGCACCTCCAGGTCGTCCTCGCCATCCGGCGCCTTGACCCACAGGTTGCTGATGTAGCGGATGTCGATGTGCGGGTGCTGGCGGCTGAAGTCGGGCAGCCGCGGGGCCAGCCAGTACTGCAGGAACGACAAGCTGCCGCGCACCTTCACCGGCCCGCGCTGGTGCTGGCCGAAGATCTCGTTGGTGCCCACCGCCAGGCGGCTGATCGCATCCTGCACCACCGGCAGGTAGGACTGCCCCTCTTCGGTCAGGCCCAAGCCCCTGGGCAGGCGCTTGAACAAGGCCACGCCCAGGTGGTGTTCGAGTTGCCGAATCTGCTGGCTCACCGCCCCCTGGGTGAGGTGCAGCTCCTCGGCTGCGTGAGTAAAGTTCAAGGCGCGTGCCGACACTTCGAAAGACCGCAGCCAGTTGAGCGGCGGCAGGGTTTTTTGCTTCATCGACACGACCTCGTTCACAGTGGGGTCCGTGCATCATGAACCGGAAGGCTCAGCTCACGCCAACACTCGAACCTGCCGGCGCCAGGGCCGCCAGCCGCTGTGCACGCTTGTTGCGGGTGACCCAGTAGACGAAGTAGCACCAGCCAATGAACGGGATGCCGAAGTACAGGGCGACGCGTTGTTCGGGGTCGAAGGCGATGCCGACACAGGCCAGCACGCAGCAGGCAATCGCGCCCAGCGGCACCCAGGGGTAGCCGCGCACCCTGAAGTGCAGGTCTTCGACCCGCCCGCCATTGGCCACGTAATGGCGGCGGAAGGCGATCTGGCTGCCGGCAATGCTCATCCACACCACCACCACCGCCAGGCCGGAAATCGACACCAGCGCCAGGTACACTGTGTCCGGTGCCAGCACGCTGCTGAGCAGTGACGCCACGGCCCCGGCCATGCTCAGCACAATCGCGTTGACCGGCGTGCCACGCGGCGACAGGCGGGCGAAGCACTTGGGCATATGGCCCTGGTCACTGAGCGTCCACAGCATCCGTGAGGCCGCGTACAGCCCGGAGTTGGCGGCCGACAGCAAGGCGGTAAGGATCACGAAGTTCATGATGTCTGCCGAATACGGGATGCCGATCAGGTCGAAGACCATGACGAACGGGCTTTCGACCAGGCCTGCCTGTTCGCGCGGCAGCAAGGTGGCCAGCACGATGATGGTGCCGACAAAGAACAGCGCCAGGCGCACCACCGTGGTCCGAATGGCCTTGGGCACGCTCACCTGCGGGTCTTTTGCCTCGCCGGCGGCAATGCCGATCAGTTCGGTACCGGAAAACGCAAAGGACACCGCCAGAAGCGTCATCGCAATCGGCAATACGCCGGTCGGGAACAACCCCTCACGGGTGAAGTTGGACAGCCCGATACCCTGCACATGCTGCACATCGAACAGGCCGAAGATGGCGCCAGCGCCGATGGCGATGAAGGCAATCACCGTCAGCACCTTGACCAGCGACAGCCAGAATTCGGTCTCGGCGAACAGGCGCACCGACACCACGTTGCTGACCAGTACCGTGATGGCGAACAGCGCGCTCCAGATCCACACCGGCGTGTCGGGAAACCAGCGGACCATCAGGATGCCCGCCGCGGTGAACTCCGAGCCGATGGCCACGGTCCAGGTCAGCCAGTACAACCAGGCCACCGTGTAGCCGGTGCCTGGCCCCAGGTAGCGGGTGGCATAGCTGCTGAACGAGCCGGTTTCGGGCATCTGCACCGCCAGCTCACCCAGGCAGACCATGACCAGGTAGACCATCACCGCGCCGACGCAATACGCGATCACCGCGCCCAGGGGGCCAGCCTGGTTGACCGTGTAGCCCGAGGTCAGAAACAGGCCCGTGCCGATCACCCCGCCCAGCGCCAACATGACGATATGGCGGGTGTGCATCTCTTTCTTGTACCCGGCCGCTTGGGCCGACGCCGGGTTTGATTGTTCGGTGGACATAATCGAGTTCTCATGAAGTGGCTGGCAATCAACCGGCAATCGGCCTTCTGGCCGACCCCGTCGATGTGTCAGCGGCTGTTATTGTTATGGCTTTCATGAATCAGGAAGGGCGCGCCCAGCGCCTCAGGTCGACACTTCAACGTGCCGATCGCAGCGGTCGCTGCCCTGCCCCTGCTGGGCGCGCACTGTCGCGAACGCCTGGCGCAGGTCTGCCAGCAGGTCAGCGGTATCCTCGATGCCGACCGAAACCCGCACCAGGCCTTCGGAAATGCCCAGTGCCTGGCGCTCTTCCAGGGTGTTTTCCACGTGGCTGGTTGTCCGTGCCGGCCCGTAGATGGTTTCCACCGCACCGAGGTTGCCGGCGCGGTGGGCATAGCGCAGCTTGGGCAGCAGCGCGACGACGGTGTCCATCCCGCCTGCCAGGACGAAACTGACGATCGCGCCAAAACCGCGCATCTGCGCGTTGGCGATCGCGTGGCCGGGATGCTGCGGCAACCCGGGGTAGTTGACCGCCTCCACCAGCGGCTCGGTGCACAGGTATTCGGCCAGGGCCTGGGCGCTGGCCTGTTGCTGACGCAGGCGCAGCGCCAGGGTCTTGATGCCGCGAATGATCAGGTAGGCGGAGAACGGGTCCAGCGAGGCGCCGTTGATTTCACGGTAGTGACGCACCTGCGCCATCAAGGTTTCGGCGCCGCAAACAACACCGCCCAGCACATCGCCATGCCCGGACAGGAATTTGGTCGCGCTGTGCACCACCACGTCGACGCCCAGCAGCAGCGGGTTCTGGTTCAGCGGCGTGGCGAAGGTGTTATCGGCAACCACCAGTGCCCCCACACGCTTGGCGGCGGCTACCAGGCGGCGGATGTCGAGGATTTTCAGCGTCGGGTTGCTCGGCGTCTCCAGGTAGACCACATCGCAACCGCGAGCGATTTCACGCTCCATGGCATCGCTGTCGAGGGTGTCGCACAGCGTCACCTCGATGCCCTGGCGGGGCAGGAACTCTTCGAAGATCTTGTTGGTGCCGCCGTAGCTGTCGCGGGTCGAGACCACACGCTTGCCGTTGCACAGGAAGGTATGCAGCACACCGCTGATGGCGGCCATGCCGGTGCTGAAGGCCACGGCCGACTCGGCGTGTTCCAGGGCGCACAGTTTGTCTTCAAGGACCGCAACCGTCGGGTTGCTCATGCGGCTGTAGATGAAGCCAGGTTGTTTGCCCAGGGCGATGTCGTACCAGGCGTCGATGTCCTGATAGCCGTAGGCGGCACTGGCGATGATCGGGGTTTGGGTGGCGTTGTAGGGGTGCTCGACCTGTTCACCCTCCCACACCACCTGTGTACCGATACCGGGCTGCACGCCGTGGGCGACCTTTGCTTGGTTATTCATGTAATTGTCTCGCATCGATGAAACACGACGGTGTTTCGACTGGTCTGCGAGGACTATAGAGCGCGCATACGCCCCTGAAAAACGATGCAATAAGGGCCTTAGGGGCGCTTTTTTTAATGGCTTCTGGGGGGCTGCTGCGCAGCCCCGGCGTTTACCGAACCGCGTGCAAGGCTTGCTGGTCGGCATGGTAGGACGAGCGCACCAGCGGCCCCGACGCCACATTCCTGAAGCCCATCACCACAGCCTGCTCGGCGAACCAGGCAAAGGTATCCGGGTGCACGAACCGCTGCACCGGCAGGTGGCTGCGCGAAGGCTGCAGGTATTGCCCCAGGGTCAGCATGTCGACCTGATGCTCGCGCATGCGCTGCATCACTTCCAGCACCTCGTCGTCGGTCTCCCCCAGGCCCAGCATCAGCCCGGACTTGGTCGGCACCCCGGGCACCCGGCGCTTGAAGTTCTCCAACAGGTCCAACGACCACTCGAAGTCCGACCCCGGCCGTGCCGCCTTGTACAAGCGCGGCACGGTCTCCAGGTTATGGTTGAACACATCCGGCGGCGCCTGTTCGGTGATGGCCAGGGCTACGTCCATGCGCCCCCGGTAATCCGGCACCAGGGTTTCCAGCTTCGTGCCCGGCGACAGCTTGCGGATTTCGCGCAGGCAGTCGACGAAGTGCTGGGCACCGCCGTCGCGCAGGTCGTCACGGTCCACCGAGGTGATTACCACGTACTTCAGGCGCAGCTCGGCAATGGCAATCGCCAGGTGCTTCGGCTCATCGGCATCCAGCGGTTTCGGCCGGCCATGGCCGACGTCGCAGAACGGGCAACGCCGGGTGCAGATGTCGCCCATGATCATGAAGGTCGCCGTGCCACCGGAAAAGCACTCGCCCAGGTTCGGGCATGAGGCTTCTTCGCAGACGCTGTGCAGCTTGTGCTTGCGCAGCAGCGCCTTGACCCGGGCGACCTCGGGTGACGTGGCGATGTCCACGCGGATCCAGTCGGGTTTGCGCGGCACTTCCTCGGTGGGCAGGATCTTCACCGGGATGCGCGCCACCTTTTCGGCGCCGCGCAGTTTCACGCCGGCTTGCAGGGGCTGCGGGCGCGTGGCCGCAGGCAGGGTCTGGTTCATGTTCATGCTCCGCCAGTCAGGGCTTCATCCACGGTTGCTTCATCCACGATGCTTCAGCCACGATGCATCACCCACGAAAGTAACGTTGCGCCACGAACGGTGTGCGCACCACCCGCATCGGCACCCGCTTGCCCCGTACCAGGGCGAACACTTCGGTCTCCAGCGCCGTATACGCGCTCTGCACGTACCCCATCGCCAACGGCCCGCCCAAACTGGGGCCGAAACCACCACTGGTGACACGGCCGATTTCCTGTTCGTCAGCATCGACGATGAGTGCCCCTTCACGCACCGGCACGCGCTCGCTGGGCATCAAGCCCACCCGCTTGCTGGCCACGCCTTCACGCTGCTGGGCAAACAGCCGTTCGGCACCGGGAAAACCACCGGCACGCGCACCGTCGGCACGCCGGGCCTTGGAGATCGCCCAGGTCAGGCTGGCCTCGATCGGCGTGCTGCGCGCATCCATGTCATGGCCGTACAGGCACAGCCCGGCCTCCAGGCGCAGCGAGTCGCGGGCGCCCAGGCCGATGGCCTCGACCTCGGGCTCGGCCAGCAGCGCACGGGCAAGCATTGGCGCAGCGTCTGCCGGCACCGAGATCTCGTAACCATCCTCGCCGGTATAGCCCGAGCGGCTGACGTAGCAGTCGACACCCAGCAGCCTCACACGGGCGAACTGCATGAAGGTCATGGCGCCGACCTGGGATGCCAGGCGCCCCAGCACCTTGGCTGCCGCCGGCCCTTGCAGAGCCAGCAAGGCGCGGCTTTCGAACAGCGATTCGACCTCGCACTGCCCTTCCAGATGCTGCCTGAGGTGCAGCAGGTCCTGGTCCTTGCAGCCGGCGTTGACCACCAGGAACAGTTCGTCATCGCCCAGGTTGGCAACCATCAGGTCGTCGAGGATGCCGCCTTCATCGTTGGTGAACAGCGCATAACGCTGCATGCCCACCGGCAGGTCGATGATGTCGACCGGTACCAGCGCTTCCAGGGCCTTGGCAGCGCCAGCGCCCCGCAAACGGATCTGGCCCATGTGCGAAACGTCGAACAGGCCGGCCTGCTCGCGGGTGTGCAAGTGCTCCATGAGCACCCCAAGCGGGTACTGCACCGGCATGGCGTAACCGGCGAAAGGCACCATGCGTGCGCCCAGCTTCAGGTGCAGGTCATGCAGCGGCGTTTGCTTCAGTTGTTCTGTAGTCATGAACGATTCCCCTTGGCCGATTCAGGCGCGGTAGACCGGATATTCCGCACACAGCTTGGCCACCGACCCGGCCACCTGGGCCTCGACATCGGCATCACCAAGGTGGTCGAGGATGTCGCAGACCCACCCCGCCAGGGCCACGCACTCTGCAACCTTGAAGCCGCGGGTGGTGACGGCCGGGGTGCCGATGCGCAGGCCCGATGTCACGAACGGCGACTGCGGGTCGTTTGGCACGGCGTTCTTGTTGACGGTGATGTGCGCGCGGCCCAGGGCGGCGTCGGCGTCTTTACCGGTGAGGCCCTGGCGGATCAGGCTGACCAGGAACAGGTGGTTGTCGGTGCCGCCGGACACCACGTCGTAGCCGCGGTCAATGAACACCTGGGCCATGGCCTGGGCGTTTTCGATGACCTGCTGCTGGTAGCGCTTGAACTCAGGCGCCAGCGCTTCCTTGAAGCACACGGCCTTGGCGGCGATGACGTGCATCAGCGGGCCACCCTGGGCGCCAGGGAATACGGCAGCGTTGAGCTTTTTCTCGATGTCTGCGTTGGCCTTTGCCAGGATCAGGCCGCCACGCGGGCCGCGCAAAGTCTTGTGGGTGGTGGTGGTGACCACGTCGGCGTACGGCAGCGGGTTCGGGTACAGGCCAGCGGCAACCAGGCCGGCGACGTGGGCCATGTCGACGAACAGCAGCGCACCGACCTTGTCGGCGATAGCGCGAAAGCGTGGGAAGTCGAGGGTCTTGGAGTAGGCCGAGAAGCCGGCAACGATCATTTTCGGCTTGTGCTCGACCGCCAGGCGCTCGACTTCGTCGTAGTCGATCAGGCCGGTGTCGGTATCGATGCCGTACTGCACCGCGTTGTACAGCTTGCCCGAAGACGACACCTTGGCGCCGTGGGTCAGGTGGCCGCCGTGGGCCAGGCTCATGCCCAAGAGGGTATCGCCAGCTTGCAGCAGGGCCAGGTACACCGCGCTGTTGGCGGAAGAGCCAGAGTGCGGCTGGACGTTGGCGTAGTCGGCACCGAACAGCTGCCTGGCACGTTCGATGGCCAACTGTTCAACCACATCGACGTGTTCGCAGCCGCCGTAGTAGCGCTTGCCCGGGTAGCCTTCGGCGTACTTGTTGGTCAGCTCGGTGCCCTGGGCCTGCATCACTTGCGGGCTGGTGTAGTTCTCCGAGGCGATCAGCTCGATATGGTCTTCCTGGCGCTGCACTTCGCGGCTGATGGCCGCATGCAGTGCAGGGTCGAAATCGGACAGGGTCAGGCTTTTATGGAACATGCGTGTGCTTCCTTGTTGTTGGGGGCAGGCAAGGCCCGGAGTGGGTCCGGGCCCGAGCGGTCAGGCATCCTGGTAGAGCGACAGGGGTGGGCAGGCGCACGCCAGGTTGCGGTCACCGTAGACGTTGTCCACGCGCCCCACCGGCGGCCAGTATTTGTTGTCGCGCAGCGCTGGCAGCGGGTACACCGCCAGCTCGCGGGCATAGCGATGGGGCCACTCGCCGACCAGTTCGCTGGCGGTATGCGGTGCGTTCTTCAGCGGGTTGTCGAGCTTGTCGAGGGTACCGTTCTCCACCGCGCGGATTTCCTCACGGATACAGATCATGGCCTCGCAGAAGCGATCGAGCTCTTCCTTGGACTCGCTCTCGGTCGGCTCGACCATCAACGTGCCCGCCACCGGGAAGGACATGGTCGGGGCATGGAAGCCAAAATCGATCAGGCGCTTGGCCACGTCCTCGACACTGATGCCACTGCTGTCCTTGAGCGGGCGCAGGTCAAGGATGCACTCGTGGGCCACCAGGCCGTTCTCGCCGGTGTACAGCACCGGGTAGTGCTCCTCCAGCCGCCGGGCAATGTAGTTGGCACTCAGAATGGCCAGCTGCGAGGCGCGCTTGAGCCCTTCCCCACCCATCATGCGGATGTACATCCAGGTGATCGGCAGGATGCTCGCGCTGCCATAAGGCGCCGCGCAGACAGCGCCCTCTTTGTGCGCCATGTGCGCGTGGCCGGGCAGGAACGGCGCCAGGTGCGCCTTGACACCGATCGGGCCGACCCCGGGGCCGCCGCCGCCGTGGGGGATGCAGAAGGTCTTGTGCAGGTTCAGGTGCGACACGTCACCACCGAATTTGCCCGGCGCGCAGAGGCCGACCATGGCGTTCATGTTGGCGCCGTCCAGGTACACCTGGCCGCCGTGCGCATGGATGATCTCGCAGATGCGGGTGATGCCCGCTTCGAACACGCCATGGGTCGAGGGGTAGGTGATCATCAGCGCGGCCAGCTGGTCGCGGTGCTGCTCGGCCTTGGCTTGCAGGTCGGCCACATCGACGTTGCCACGCTCGTCGCAGTTGACCACCACCACACGCATGCCGGCCATCTGTGCCGTGGCCGGGTTGGTGCCATGGGCCGACGACGGGATCAGGCACACATCGCGGCCCGCTTCGCCGCGGCTGGCATGGTAGGCGCGGATGGCCAACAGGCCTGCGTATTCGCCTTGGGAGCCGGCGTTGGGCTGCAGCGACATTGCGTCATAACCGGTAGCCTGGCAGAGCATGGCCTGCAGTTCATCGGTCAACTGGCGGTAACCGAGTGACTGTTCGGCCGGGGCGAACGGGTGCAGGTTGCCGAACTCGGGCCAGGTGATCGGGATCATCTCACTGGCGGCGTTGAGCTTCATGGTGCACGAGCCCAGCGCGATCATGGTGCGGTCCAGGGCCAGGTCCTTGTCGGCCAGGCTACGCAGGTAGCGCATCAGCTCTGTTTCAGAGTGGTAGCGGTTGAACACCGGGTGCTGCAGGAACGCGGTTTCGCGCAACAGTTGGGCTGGCAGGCGATCGCCACTGTCAGCGGCCAGGGCGGCGAAATCGGGCAGCGCCTGGCCAGGGGCGGCGAACACCTGCCACAGGGACTCGACACTGGCCTGCTCGCAGGTTTCATCCAGCGACAGGCCGACGCGGGTCTGGTCAATCAGGCGCAAGTTCAACTGCGCACCGTGGGCGGCGGCCAGCACCTCGGCGACAGGCTGGGCAGTCACCACGCTGACGGTGTCGAAGAAGTGCGCCTGCTCCACCAGGTGCCCGAGCTGCTGCAGCCCTTGCACCAGGATCGCGGTCAGGCGGTGTACCCGCCGGGCAATCTGCGCCAGCCCCGCGGGGCCATGGTAGACCGCATACATGCTGGCAATGTTGGCCAGCAGCACCTGCGCGGTGCAGATGTTGCTGGTCGCCTTCTCGCGACGGATGTGTTGCTCGCGGGTCTGCATGGCCAGGCGCAGGGCCGGCTTGCCGAAGCGGTCGATGGACACACCAACCAGGCGGCCAGGCATGTCGCGCTTGAACGCATCGCGGGTTGCAAAATACGCCGCGTGCGGGCCACCGAAGCCCAGCGGCACGCCGAAGCGCTGAGCGCTGCCCAGCACCACATCGGCATCGAATTCACCCGGTGGGGTCAGCAAGGTCAGCGCCAGCAGGTCGGCAGACACCGCCACCAACGCACCGACGGCATGGGCGCGTGCTACCAGGCTGCGGTGGTCGGCGATGGCGCCGGTGCTCGCCGGGTACTGCAGCAGCAGGCCGAAGTACGGCTCAAGGCTTTGCCCCTGCAGCGCCGCTTCATCACCGATGACCACTTCTATGCCCAGGGGTTGGGCGCGGGTGCGCAGCACGTCGAGGGTCTGCGGGTGGCAATGGCGGGAGGCAAAGAATGCCGGCGCCTTGCTCTTGGCCAGGCGTTTGCAGAAGGTCATGGCTTCGGCGGCGGCGGTGGCCTCGTCGAGCAAGGAGGCGTTGGCGATCTGCATGCCGGTGAGGTCGCTGACCAGGGTCTGGAAATTGAGCAGCGCTTCCAGGCGGCCTTGAGAAATCTCTGGCTGGTAAGGCGTGTACGCGGTGTACCAGGCCGGGTTTTCCAGCAGGTTGCGCAGGATCGGCGTCGGCGTATGGCACGGGTAGTAACCTTGGCCGATGTGGTTGCGAAACAGCTGGTTCTTCGCAGCGATGGCCTTGAGTGCTGCCAGGGCTTCAGCCTCGCCCTGCCCTTTGCTCAGCGCGAGCACGCTGGTGCCCTTGATGCTGTCGGGGATGACGCTGTCGATCAGGGCATCCAGGGTGTCGTGGCCGGTCAGCGCCAGCATCGCCTCGATGTCGTGCTCGCGAGGGCCGATGTGACGTGCGATGAACGCGTTATCGGTGGTCAATGCGACAGGTGCGTTGGTCATGTCGATACCCTGGTTCAGGCGTTGTCGGCCAGGAAGCGCTCATAGCCTTCCTGGTCCATCAAGGTGTCGAGGTCGGCGATGTTGGCGACCTGGATGCGGAAGAACCAGCCGTCCTGCATCGGTGAGGCATTGACCAGTTCCGGGTCGTCGGCCAGGGCCTGGTTGACCGCCACCACGCTACCGTTCAGGGGCATGCTGATGTTGCTGGCGGCCTTCACCGACTCCAGCACCGCGACTTCATTGCCCTCGGCGTACTCGCCCGGCTCCGGCAACTGCACGAACACCACGTCACCCAGCGCCTCTTGGGCATAGGTGGTGATGCCGACGGTCAACTCGCCAGTCGCTTCCAGACGCAGCCATTCGTGCTCGGGGGTAAAACGCAGCGTGCTCATGGGTCTTCCTCTCTTGTTATCAGGTGGGTCCCGGTCCAGGACTGAAACTACAAGAGCAAGGGCGATGCCAACTTGTGTAAAGCCTTTAATTTCAACTAGTTAGTTGAATATCGGGGTCATTTTCAAACGGCTTCTGCGGAACGAAACAGCTCCAGTGCGTCGCGCCGAGAGGCGCCCTTGAAGGGGCGTGCCAATGAATGTGGGGGCCCCGTTCCAGTGGAGTGCGTTCACTCCACTGGAACGTATTGGCACCAGGGCGGCTACGAGGGCCGGCTGGCGATGCCGTATTTGCGCAAGCGCTGGCCGATTGCGGTGTGCGAGGTCTGCAGGCGCGCAGCCAATTGCCGGGTCGAGGGGTACGTCGCATACAGGTTTTCCAGCAGGGACTTTTCAAACCCCTGCACCGCCGCTTCCAGGCTGATGACTGCTTGTGCGTCAGGCTGCTGGCTGCTCAAGGCGGTGCCGGCCAGCTCCAGGTCGTCGCAGTCGATCACCTCCCCTTCGCTGATGGCTGCCGCGCGGAACACCACGTTCTGCAACTGGCGCACGTTGCCCGCCCAGCGGTTGCCCAGCAGCAACGGGTGGGTGGCCAGCGCCAGCCGGCAGGGCGAGCGCTGGATCTGCGCGCAGGCCTGGCGCAGGAAGTGCTCGGCCAGCAGCAGGATGTCTTTGCCACGCTCGCGCAAGGGCGGCACCTTCAGGTTGAGCACGTTGAGGCGGTAGTAGAGGTCTTCGCGAAAGCTGCCTTCGAGCACCATGTTTTCCAGGTTGCGGTGGGTCGCACAGACCACCCGGACATTCACCCGCACCTCACCGCCGCCGCCCACCCGGCGGAAGCTGCCGTCATTGAGAAAACGCAACAGCTTGGCCTGCAGGTAGGGCGACATCTCCCCCACCTCATCGAGAAACACCGTGCCGCCATCGCCCAGCTCCAGCAGGCCAGGCTTGCCGCCGCGCTGGGCGCCGGTGAAGGCGCCGGCGGCGTAGCCGAACAGTTCGCTTTCGGCCAGGCTCTCTGGCAGTGCTGCACAGTTGAGCGCCAGAAACGACGCGTCACGCCGGGCGCTGAGGGCATGGCAGGCACGGGCGACCAGCTCCTTGCCGGTGCCTGTCTCACCCTGGATCAGCAGCGGCGCTTCAAGGCCGGCCACTTTGTGCAGGCGCACCTTGAGCTCCTTGAGCGCGGTCGAGTCACCGAGCAGCCCGTCCAGCCCTTCGCCAGGGTCGTGCAGCAACGACGCCAGGCGCTCGCCGATGCGGCTTGGCGGGTAAAGGGTGAGCAGGCCGCCGACCAAGGCCTCGGCACCGCCACTGATGGGCGTGGCCTCCAGCAACAGCGCCTGGCCCTGGAAACCCACCTCGCACATGGGCAGGCGAAAGCCCTTGTCGATCAAGGTCTGGGCCAGGTCTGCCTCGGCAAACAGCCGCGACAACGGCTCACCGGCCGGCTCGCGGCCAATCAGGCTGACCAGCGTGGGGTTGGCCAGCAGCACATGGCCGCCAGCGTCCACCGCCAGCACCGGGTCACTCATCGCCGCCAGCAGCGCCTCCAATTGCAGGCGCCGGCGATGGCCGGGCAGGAAGTCGACCAGCTCGACCGCCTGCACACCGGCCACCCGCAGCAGCGCAGCATGCAGTTCGTCCAGCACCGCCTGCTGCAGCGCCGGGGCGTCGATGTAGACGTTGGGCGGGATCATCTCCACCGCATCCAGGTTGAGGTTGCGCGCCCCCAGCAGTGCCAGGATTTCCTGGGTGATGCCGACGCGGTCGATGAAGGTGACGTGGATTCTCATCGTGATTCCCTGGTTGGCAAAACGACAACAGGGGGACGGCGCACACTGCGCTGTCCCCCTGGGTAAACGTGACGTTGGCGATCAATCCGCTTCGAAGGACAACGCGCTGTTCCCCTGTTTTTTCTGGCGGACGGACCGGTAGAACAGGCCCAGCAGCGCGAACCACACCGGCATGGCGAACAACGCCATGCGGGTGTCCGCTTCCAGGGCCAGCAAGCCGAGGATGAAGGCGAAGAACGCCAGGCACACCCAGCACATGATGGTGCCGCCCGGCATCTTGTATTTCGACGCACGGTGCAGGTGGTCGCGCTGCTTGCGGTACGCCAGGTACGACAGCAGGATCATCGACCAGACGAACATGAACAGCAGGGCCGACACCGTGGTGATCAGGGTGAAGGCGTCGAGCATGTTGGGCACCAGGTAGATCACCAGCGCACCGGCGGTCAGGCACACACAAGAGAAGATCAGGCCGTTGGACGGCACCGCGCGGCGCGACAGTGCGCTGAACGTGCCCGGTGCATCACCTTCCATCGCCAGGCCGTAGAGCATGCGGCTGGTCGAGAACACGCCGCTGTTGGCCGAAGACGCCGCTGACGTCAGCACCACGAAGTTGATGATGCCCGCTGCGGCGGGTAGCCCGGCCAGCACGAACAGCTCGACGAAGGGGCTCTTGTTGGCCACCACTTCTCGCCAAGGGGTTACGGCCATGATGGCGATCAACGCCAGCACGTAGAAGACGATGATGCGCAGCGGGATGGAGTTGATGGCCCGCGGCAGGTTGCGTTCCGGGTTCTTGGTTTCGGCAGCCGTGGTGCCGACCAGCTCGATGCCGACGAAGGCGAACACCGCAATCTGGAAGCCGGCGAAGAAGCCCATGAGGCCATGGGGGAACATCCCGTCGTCGTTCCACAGGTTGGCCAGCGTGGCGACGTTGCCAGCGGGCGACTGGTAGGCTGCCGCCACCATGTACACCCCCGTGCAGACCAATGCGCAAATGGCCACGATCTTGATCATGGCGAACCAGAACTCCAGTTCACCGAACATCTTCACCGTCATCAGGTTGAGGCTCAGCAACAGCCCGACGCAGCCCAGCGCCGGTAACCACAAGGGAATATCCGGGAACCAGAATTGTGAATAGGCGGAAATGGCGATCACATCGGCAATCCCGGTGACAATCCAGCAAAACCAGTAAGTCCAGCCGGTTCTGCTGATCGGCCTGACCCTGATCTTCCTGGTC
>NZ_JANIAG010000129.1:0-16582 GCF_028682155.1 Pseudomonas sp. 39004 | reverse complement strand
AAGCCACTGGCATAAAGGGGTGCCACCCCCTTCATGCCAGGCACAAAAATGGGGCCCCTGAGGGCCCCATTCTTGTGCATCCAAAACGGGCTTACTGGGCCAGCTTCTTGTGCCGTACACGGTGCGGCTGGGCAGCAGCATCGCCCAGGCGCTTCTTGCGGTCAGCTTCGTACTCGGTGTAGTTGCCTTCGAAGAACATCACGTTCGAGTCGTCTTCGTACGCCAGGATGTGCGTGGCCACACGGTCCAGGAACCAACGGTCGTGGGAAATCACGATCGCGGCGCCCGGGAAGTCCAGCAGGGCTTCTTCGAGCGAACGCAGGGTTTCGACGTCAAGGTCGTTGGACGGTTCGTCGAGCAGCAGGACGTTACCGCCCTCCTTCAGGGTCAGGGCCAGGTGCAGACGGCCACGCTCACCACCGGACAGGTCCTTGACGAACTTCTGCTGGTCGCCGCCCTTGAAGTTGAAGCGGCCAACGTAGGTGCGCGACGGAATCTCGTAGTTACCGATGCGGATCTGGTCGGAACCGTCGGAGATCTGCTGGAACACGGTCTTGCTGCCGTCCAGGTCTTCGCGGCTCTGGTCGACACAGGCCAGTTGCACGGTTTCGCCGATCTCGATGCTGCCCGAGTCCGGCTGCTCTTTGCCCATCAGCATGCGGAAAAGGGTCGACTTACCGGCGCCGTTACCACCGATCACGCCGACGATGGCGCCTTTGGGCATGGCGAACGACAGGTTGTCGATCAGCACGCGATCGCCATAGCCTTTGGAAACGTTCTTGAACTCGATGACCTTGTCACCCAGGCGCGGGCCGGCCGGGATGTAGATCTCGTTGGTTTCGCTGCGCTTCTGGAATTCCTGCGACTGCATTTCTTCAAAGCGCTGCAGACGTGCCTTGGATTTGGACTGGCGGGCCTTGGCGCCTTTGCGCACCCACTCCAGTTCCTCTTTCATGGCCTTCTCGTGAGCGCTCTGCTGCTTGGATTCCTGCGCCAGACGGTCCGACTTGGCTTCCAGCCAGCCCGAGTAGTTGCCTTCGTACGGGATACCGGCGCCGCGGTCCAGTTCGAGGATCCAGCCGGCGACGTTGTCGAGGAAGTAACGGTCGTGGGTAATCGCTACCACGGTGCCGGGGAAGTCGTGCAGGAAGCGCTCCAGCCAGGCCACCGAGTCGGCGTCCAGGTGGTTGGTCGGTTCGTCGAGCAGCAGCATGTCGGGTGCCGACAGCAGCAGGCGGCACAGGGCCACACGGCGCTTTTCACCACCGGACAGGTGTTCGATTTTCGCGTCCCAGGCCGGCAGGCGCAGGGCGTCGGCGGCAACGTCCAGCTGGCGCTCGAGGTTGTGGCCGTCGGCAGCCTGCAGGATCGACTCGAGCTTGGCCTGCTCGGCGGCCAGCTTGTCGAAGTCGGCGTCGGGTTCTGCGTAAGCCGCGTAGACCTCGTCCAGGCGAGCCTGGGCGTCCTTGATGACGCTGACCGCTTCTTCGACTACTTCACGTACGGTCTTGGCCGGGTCGAGTTGCGGTTCCTGCGGCAGGTAGCCGACGTTGATGTCGGGCATCGGACGGGCTTCGCCGTCGAATTCCTTGTCGACGCCCGCCATGATCCGCAGCAGGGTCGATTTACCCGCGCCGTTCAGGCCGAGCACGCCGATCTTGGCGCCTGGGAAGAACGACAGGGAGATGTTCTTGAGAATTTCGCGCTTCGGCGGCACGACCTTGCTCAGCCGATGCATGGTGTAGACGTATTGAGCCAAAACCAAGCCCTCTAAATAGGTAAAGACATCGACGAACGCCCCGGCAATGGGCCAGGGGGATGTGTTTACGGGGTGTCATTGAACAAAGTCGACCATTCTACGCCAACGCGCGGCGTTGCATAGGAGGGCCGGGTGGGGGATCAACAGGGGGCCGCTATACGGCCCATTCGCGGGACAAGCCCGCCCCTGCAGGTCGATTGCTGCTGTGGGAGCGGGCTTGCCCCGCGAATGGGCCAGCAAACACGATTGCCCGAAAAGGCTCAGACGTGACGCTGTTTGGCCTTGCCCCGCGGCAACCGGCAACCGCCACCCTGCTCGGCCAGGCGCGCGGCCCAGGCAGACTTGACGCTGAAGCCGCCCTTGCGGGCAGGCTGCTCGGCGGCCTTGGCCGGCTTGGCGGCAGGCTTGCTGACGGCCTGGGTAGCCGGCTGTTTCACCATGGGCGCCGCCGCAACCGGTGCTGCCGCCTTGGCGGTCTTGCGCAGTTCGGCCAGCGACGGGGCCTTGCTTTTCGAGGCGGCTGCCGCCTCGGGTTTGACCAGCGAACGCTGGCACGACTTGCAGGATACGTCCTCGGTCACGGCAGTGCTGACAAGGGTCTGACTGCTGCGCCCACAGGCGGAATCGAGGCCATTGGAGGAAAAGTGAGTAACCAAAACCGAACATCTCCGAAGCGTTGTCATTGAAGCGGGCGGCATTCTCGCACAGGTTGCAGGGGCTTGCCGAACCACGGGGGCGCGACCACGACCGTCGGCAGGCCGAGCGCCAGCGGACAACCGGGCTGGCACTTTGCCATAATCCTAGGCATGCTAGCCGGTTTAGGGTGTCCGGCCTTATAGTGCGCCACCGCGGTCTGGCAACCAGACACCGGCACCCACCGTGCATGATCAATCCCTGCCATCGCCAGCCCAATCGCAGGACCAACGCTTGACCAATCTCACTCATCCGTCGTCGCTGCGTCCCGCTTCACTGGCCCCCGCCGCTTCCCTGCGCGGGTCGATCAAGGGTGCGCTGGCCCTGTTGGCCCTGATTCTGCTGGGCCTGCTGCTGTGGCAGCTGTTCGCCCAGTTCCGCCATACCCAGGCCGACCTGCGCAAGCAAAGCCTGGAGGCCACTGCGGAGCTTGCCGACCACCTCAGCCTGAACATGGCGCTCAAAGCCCAGCAGGCGGTGAATGTGGTGCAGCCCTACGTCAATGCACCGACGCCCGCCGCCCTGCCCAGCCTGCTCGACACCCTGCGCGCACGCCTGCCCGCCCTGCGAGACCTGGCCTGGCTGGACAGCAGCGGGCAGATCCGCGCCGACAGCCTGGCCGGCAGCCCAGACCGCCCATTGATTGGCGAGCTGCTGACGTTGAACCAGGGGCGCCCCTACTTCTTCGCCAACTCGGCAGACAACCGCACCATCTACCTGTTGCTGCGCCAGTCCACCGAACAGGACCGCGGCTATTGGCTGCTGCGCCTGTCCGAGGCGTATTACCGTACCCTCACCGTGCACCTGGACAACCCGGGCCACCCGCTGTGGCTGCTGGAAAACAGCCGCAGCGGCGCGGTGCTGGAGCGCCATGCCACTGCGCAGACCAGCACGGCGCCGCTGCAGAGCGTGATGCTGGCGTTCATCGACAACAGCACCTGGCAGCTGCGCGGCCTGTTCGACGCCGAGCTGGCCCAGCAGAAGTTGCTACCGGCACTGATCGGCAAGTGCATGCTGGTGCTGTTTTGTGCCCTGCTGCCGGTGCTGGCGTTGATCAACATGCGCCGCCGCCAACGCGCGCTACAGGAAGACCGCCGGCGATATCAGGAAATCTTCGAAGGCACCGGCGTTGCCCTGTGCGTGCTCGACCTCTCCAGCCTGCCCGGCCAGCTCGACCGCTACCACCTGCGCAATCACGCGGCCCTCAAGCACAGCCTGGCCCTGGACCCGAACCTGCGCCGCTCGCTGCTGCAGGAGTTGAAGATCACCGAGATCAACCAGGTGGCGCGCCAGTTGCTCAATGTCGAGTGCCACGAGGGTGCCTGGCAGCGCCTGATCGACGGCAGCGGCGATGGCCGTGACAGCATCGGCATGCAACTGATCGATGCACTGATCGAACAACGCTCGCTGCTGGAGCTGGAAGTGCGCCTGCCGGCGCCGCTGGGCGGCGAACTGCACCTGTGGCTGATGGCCCGCCTGCCGCTGCAGCGCCGCGACTACCAGGCGGTGATCCTCAGCATCAGCGACATCACCAGCCGCAAGCAGGTGGAGCTGTCGCTGCTCGAACGCGAGAGCTTCTGGTCGGACGTGGTGCGTACCGTGCCCGACCAGCTCTACGTGCAGGACGTGCCCAGCCAGCGCATGATCTTCAGCAACCGCCACCTCGGCCAGACCCTGGGCTACAGCCGCACCGAGCTGGCGCAGATGGGCGACCGGTTCTGGGAATTGTTGCTGCACCCCGAAGACGCCGCGCACTTCCAGGCGCTGCGCCAGCATCAGCGTGAAACCGGCCACAGCGAACCACTGCACTGCCAGTTGCGCTTCCGTCACCACGACGGCAGCTGGCGTTGCTACGACATTC
This sequence comes from Pseudomonas sp. 39004, assembly GCF_028682155.1. NCBI lineage: Bacteria > Pseudomonadati > Pseudomonadota > Gammaproteobacteria > Pseudomonadales > Pseudomonadaceae > Pseudomonas > Pseudomonas sp. 39004. The sequence goes on along the minus strand of NZ_JANIAG010000129.1, from coordinate 12,269 downwards.
GCGAACAGGTGCTGACCCGCGACCACGATGGCCTGGTGACGCGCATCATTGGCGTGGGCAAGGATGTCACCGTGCAGATCGAAGCCAGCCAGTCGCTGCGCGACAGTGAACAGCGCTACCGCATGCTGGCCGAAAGCATCAGCGATGTGATTTTCTCCACCGACAGCCAGCTGCAGCTGAACTACGTCAGCCCCTCGGTAAAAGCGGTACTGGGCTATCAGGCCGAGTGGATCTTCGACAACGGCTGGCAATCGATCATCGCCAACCCGGCCCAGCTGACCGGCATCTACAGCCTGATGGAGCGCGTCAGCAATGCCATGGGCGACCGCGAGCAACTGGCCCAGCTACGTAGCCAACTGCCGACTCAACTGTTCCTGTTCGACTGCCTGCGTGCCGATGGCCGCAAGATCCCGATCGAACTGCGCCTGGTGCTGGTGTGGGACGACCAGCAGCACTTCGAAGGCGTGCTCGGGGTAGGCCGCGACATCAGCCAGCAACGCCGCGCCGAAAAAGACCTGCGCATGGCCGCAACGGTATTCGAGCACTCCACCTCGGCCATCCTCATCACCGACCCGGCCGGCTACATCGTCCAGGCCAACGAGGCATTCAGCAGGGTCAGCGGCTATGCGGTCAGCGACGTGCTCGACCAACTGCCCGGCATGCTCACCGTCGAGCAACAGCAGGAAGGCCACCTGCGCTACGTGGTCAAGCAACTGCACCAGCGCGGCAGCTGGGAAGGCGAAGTGTGGCTCAAGCGCCGTGACGGCGACCATTACCCGGCCTGGGTCGGCATCACTGCGGTGCTCGATGACGAAGGCGACCTGGCCAGCTACGTGTGCTTCTTCACCGACATCAGCGAGCGCAAGGCCAGCGAACAGCGCATCCACCGCCTGGCCTACTACGACGCTCTCACCCACCTGCCCAACCGCACCCTGTTCCAGGACCGCCTGCACACGGCCCTGCAGCAGGCCGACCGGCAAAAGGCGTGGGTGGTGCTGATGTTCCTCGACCTGGACCGCTTCAAGCCGATCAACGACTCCCTCGGCCATGCCGCGGGCGATCGCATGCTCAAGGACATGGCCCTGCGCCTGCTGGCCTGCGTGGATGACGACGACACCGTGGCGCGCATGGGTGGCGATGAGTTCACCTTGCTGCTGCAACCGCGCACAACCCGTGAAATGGCCCTTAACCGCGCCATTCATGTGGCCGAGAACATCCTCGCCAGCCTGGTACGGCCTTTCGTGCTGGAAAATCGCGAGTTCTTTGTCACCGCCAGTATCGGCATCGCCCTCAGCCCGCAGGATGGCAGCGAGCTGAGCCAGTTGATGAAGAACGCCGACACCGCGATGTACCACGCCAAGGAACGCGGCAAGAACAACTTCCAGTTCTACCAGGCGGAAATGAACGCCAGCGCCCTGGAACGCCTGGAGCTGGAGAGCGACCTGCGCCATGCCATGGAGCAGAACGAGTTCATCCTCTATTACCAGCCGCAGTTCAGCGGCGACGGCAAGCGCCTGACCGGCGCCGAAGCCTTGCTGCGCTGGCGCCACCCGACCCGTGGCCTGGTACCACCGGGTGATTTTATCCCGGTGATCGAAGAGCTGGGCCTGGTGGTGGATGTCGGCGACTGGGTGCTGCGCGAAGCCAGCCGCCAGCTCAAGGCCTGGCACAAGGCCAAGGTGCGGGTGCCGAAGGTGTCGGTGAACATCTCGGCGCGGCAGTTCTCCGACGGCCAGCTGGGCACGCGCATTGCCACCATCCTGGAAGAAACCGGGCTGCCGCCGGCATGCCTGGAGCTGGAGCTGACCGAAAGCATCCTGATGCGTGAGGTCAACGAGGCCTTGCAGATTCTGGCCAGCCTGAAAAACCTTGGCCTGAGCATTGCGGTCGACGACTTTGGCACGGGCTACTCGTCGCTCAACTACCTCAAGCAGTTCCCCATCGACGTGTTGAAGATCGACCGCACCTTCGTCGACGGCCTGCCCGAGGGCGAGCAGGATGCGCAGATTGCCCGGGCGATCATCGCCATGGCGCACAGCCTGAACCTGGCGGTGATCGCCGAGGGCGTCGAAACCCATGAGCAGCTGGAGTTCTTGCGCGAGCATGGTTGCGACGAGGTGCAGGGCTACCTGTTCGGGCGGCCGATGCCGGCGCATCAGTTCGAGGCGCAGTTCAGCAACGAGACCCTGTTCATGTTCCAGTAACACCCGCTCCAACCGCAAAAAAAACGGACTTGAGAGTCAACTCCAGCCCAGTCAGGGCGCGGCTTGCAACATGAGTCCCATTGGTCCGCGACTTGACGTCACTTCATATGCCAGGCGCGAAGCAATCGGTTAGAATGCCCCCCCAATTCAGCCCGATCCTTGAGGACCGCCATGTTCAGCCGTGATTTGACCATTGCCAAGTACGACGCCGAGCTCTTCGAAGCCATGCAGCAAGAAGCTCTGCGCCAGGAAGAGCATATCGAGCTGATCGCTTCGGAAAACTACACCAGCCCGGCTGTCATGGAAGCCCAGGGTTCGGTACTGACCAACAAGTACGCCGAAGGCTACCCAGGCAAGCGCTACTACGGTGGTTGCGAGTACGTCGACGTGGTCGAGCAACTGGCCATCGACCGCGCCAAAGCGCTGTTCGGCGCCGACTACGCCAACGTTCAGCCGCACGCTGGCTCCCAAGCCAACGCCGCGGTCTACCTGGCCCTGCTGTCGGCCGGTGACACCATCCTGGGCATGAGCCTGGCCCACGGCGGCCACCTGACCCACGGCGCCAGCGTCAGCTCCTCGGGCAAGCTGTACAACGCCATCCAGTACGGCATCGACGGCAACGGCCTGATCGACTACGACGAAGTCGAGCGCCTGGCTGTCGAACACAAGCCGAAGATGATCGTTGCCGGCTTCTCGGCCTACTCGCAGGTGCTGGACTTCCCACGCTTCCGCGAAATCGCCGACAAGGTCGGTGCCTACCTGTTCGTCGACATGGCCCACGTTGCCGGCCTGGTTGCCGCTGGCGTGTACCCGAACCCGGTGCCGTTCGCCGACGTGGTGACCACCACCACCCACAAGACCCTGCGCGGTCCACGTGGCGGCCTGATCCTGGCCCGTGCCAACGCCGACATCGAGAAGAAGCTGAACTCCGCCGTCTTCCCGGGCGCCCAGGGCGGCCCGCTGGAGCACGTGATCGCCGCCAAGGCCATCTGCTTCAAAGAAGCCCTGCAGCCTGAGTTCAAGGCGTACCAGCAGCAAGTGGTGAAAAACGCCCAGGCCATGGCCAGCGTGTTCATCGAGCGTGGTTTCGACGTCGTTTCCGGCGGCACCCAGAACCACCTGTTCCTGCTGTCGCTGATCAAGCAGGAAATCTCCGGTAAGGACGCCGACGCTGCACTGGGCAAAGCCTTCATCACCGTGAACAAGAACTCGGTACCGAACGACCCACGTTCCCCGTTCGTCACTTCGGGCCTGCGTTTCGGCACCCCGGCTGTGACCACCCGTGGCTTCAAGGAAGCCGAGTGCAAGGAACTGGCCGGCTGGATCTGCGACATCCTGGCTGACCTGAACAACGAAGCGGTGATCGACGCCGTGCGTGAGAAGGTCAAGGCCATCTGCAAGAAGCTGCCGGTTTACGGCAACTGATGGGCGTTAGCCTGATGTGAAAAGCCCGGCCTTGTGCCGGGCTTTTTCGTTTTGCGCAGCTTCGCGGAACCTGTTCCAGATGGGTACCCAACCCAAGACCCACTAGCCTGCGGCCTCCCCCACGCCAAACCGGAGGCCTTCCATGGCGGATCATATAGCGCGTTCTTTCACGGCTACCCTGCAGATAGCCGAATCACCGGTGAACAGCCTGGACTGCCTGACCACAGGGCCAGTGACCCTGGTCACACCACGCTATGCACCGGGCCAGGCATTTGACGGAGCCCGGGCGCTGGGCATGCTAAACGGCACGGAAGAAGACTGGCAGCACGGCCAGGAGTCAGGGCTGATCACGTTCGACAAGGGCGCCACGCCCTGTGCGCTGCTGCTGTACTTTCGCCACAGCGATGCAGGTTACAGGCTGTATGTACGCAGCGGCCCTCATCTGGGTAAAAGCGTGTTCACGAACGTCGACGGGCAGGTGACTCTCAGAACCTCAAAGTCGAGGGAGCCCAGCTTGTGGAGCCTGATCGATGCGCAAACCGGCAGCGCCTTCGACCTGACACTGCTCGAAGATGGCCGCCGCGAAATCCAGTTGATCAGCAGCGAAGGCCACCCTCTGGAAATTCACAACCTATACCCTGTCGGCGGCTTTCTTGCGTGTTATGCCGAGGCCCAGCCATGCACCCTGAGCCTGTTGATCGAACAACGCGGGGTAGACTGGCTCGACACTTGATATCGCCTGCACGCGCCCCACGTATTACCCTGTGCCGCTTCGACCACCGAGCGCGCACAGGACCCTGCCTTGACCAGAGAGCAACTCGAAACCCACCAGATCCCGCTCTACTTTGCTGCCGTGCTGGTTGCCGCGGCCTTCGGCCTGCTGGCCCCTGACGCCGCTCACCCCCTGCAAGCCCTGATCACCCCTGCCATTGCCGTGCTGATGTACGCGATGTTTCTGCAGATCCCCTTTCTCGACCTGCGCCAGGGCCTTGGCAACCGCCGCTTCATCAGTGCGCTGCTGGTGGCCAACTTCATCCTTGTGCCACTGCTGGTATGGGCAATCACCCGCGGCCTGGTCGCGCACCCGGCCATCCTGATCGGTGCCCTGTTGGTGTTGCTGACACCGTGCATCGACTACGTGGTGGTGTTCACCCATATCGGCAAAGGCGACTCACGCCAGACACTCGCCGCAACGCCCGTGCTGTTGCTGGTGCAACTGCTGCTGTTGCCGGTGTACCTGGGGTTGATGTTGGGTGACGGCGACGAGGTGGCGATTGCCATTACCCCATTCGTGGAAGCGTTTGCCCTGTTGATCGTGTTGCCGCTGCTGCTCGCCGTGCTGACCAGCGCCAGCGCCCGTCGCTCACGTGTGGCAGCGGCATGGAACGACGCCTGGGCGTGGCTGCCAGTACCGGCGATGGCACTGGTGCTGGTGGTGGTGATCGGCTCGCAGATCGCTGCCGTGCTCCACGATTTGGCGCGCTTGCTGCCGGTGATCCCGGTGTACATCGGCTTCATGCTGCTGGCGCCGCTGATCGGCTTTGCCACGGCGCGGCTGATGCGTTTGCCGGTGCCCGAAGTGAGGTCGGTGACCTTCAGTGCGTCCACCCGCAACTCGCTGGTGGTGCTGCCGCTGGCGCTGGCGTTGCCAGAAGACTTGCGCGGGTTGGCGGCGGCGGCGGTGATTACCCAGACGCTGGTGGAGTTGGTGGGGGAGTTGATTTACGTGCGCGTCGTGCCGGCGCTCGTGCGCTGATCCTTGCCTGATAGAGCAGCCACGAAGCCTGTGGGAGCGGGTTCACCCGCATGGCACCGGCTAAGCCGGTGTTCGCGGGGCAAGCCCGCTCCCACTGGAACTACCAGTTATAAGTTACCGTGCCATAGACCGTACGTTGCTGCCCGTACTGGCAGCCCATGTCACTGAAGCAACCCGCCACATACTCCTTGTCGAACAGGTTGCTGGCATTGAGCGCCAGCTCCACGCCCTTCAGCGACGCATCCAGCTGGCCCAGCGGGTAGCTGACCATCGCATCCACTACTGCGTAGCTGTCGACCTTGAAGCTGTTCTGCGCATCGCCATAGGTGCTGCCCACATAGCGTGCACCTGCGCCAAGGCGCAGCCCGGCCAGCGGCCCGCCCTGCAGCTGGTAGTCCGCCCACAGCGAGGCCATGTGCTCTGGCGTGCGGAACGGCGTCTTGCCCTTGTTGCCGCGTTCGGACTGGGTCACCTCGACGTCGTTCCAGGTGTAGCTGCCGATCAGGTTCAGGCCGGGGGCCACTTCGGTCTTGGCCTCCAGCTCCACGCCGCGTGAGCGCACCTCGCCTTCCTGGCGGCTGAAGCCGTTGATGTTCTCGGTCTGGTTCTGCTTGGTCAGCTCGAACAGGGCAACGGTATACAGGCTGTTGCCACCTGGCGGTTCGTACTTGAGACCCAGCTCGTACTGCTTGCCGGTTTCCGGGTCCAGCTGGGTGCCGTCGGCCGTGGTGCCCATCACCGGCAGGAACGACTCGCTGTAGCTGGCGTACGGTGCCAGGCCATTGTCGAACAGGTAGACCAGCCCGGCGCGGGCGCTGAACTGCTCGTCCTTCTGCGTTTGCGGGGCGCGGTCGTCCTTCTGGTTGGCGGCCCAGTCATAACGCCCACCCAGCAGCAAGACCCAGTTGTCGACCCGCACCTGGTCCTGCAGGTAAATACCGGTCTGGGACAGCTTCTGCTGGTAGCTGGCGTGGCTGAACGGGACCGTGTTCAACGGCTGGCCATAGACCGGCTGAAAGGGGTCGAAGCTTTGCAGGATGAAGTCCAGCGACTGGGCCTGGTCGAACTTGCCGTTGTTGTAGTCCACCCCGGTCAACAGCGTATGTTCCAGCCCCCCCGTGGCGAAGTTGGCCTGTACCTGGGTGTCCTGGGTGAACAGCCGGCCATCGCCCTTGCGCTGGTCACTGTAGCGCGAGTACTGGCCGCTGCCGGCCGGGCCGAACAGGGCGATTTCGCTGCTGGCCTGGCGGTAGTAGCTGTAACGCACGTTCTGACGCAGCGTCCACACCTCGTCGAAGTGGTGCTCGAACACATAACCCAGCGAGGTCTTCTCGTTGGTCATGAAGTCGTAGGCGCTATCGCCCACATACGTGTCGCGGTCCAGCCGCCCGCGCGCGTCGCGGAACACCGTGCCCGTGGCCGGCAGCGCATTGGCGAAGTTGCCGGTCTGCTTCTGGTATTCGCCGAGCAAGGTCAGCTCGGTATCGGCGCTGGGCCGATAGCTCAGCGCCGGGGCAATGTACTGGCGGCGGTTGGTGATGTGGTCGGTCTGGGCGTCCGCCTCGCGGAACAGGCCGGTCAGGCGATAGCTCCAGATACCCTCGTCATCCAGCGCATCGCCCAGGTCGAAGGCGCTTTGCTGGTAGCCCAGGTTGCCCGCCTGCAATTGCACCTCATGCAACGGCTGCTGAGTGGGGCGTTTGCTGACCAGGTTGATCTGGCCACCGGGGTCCGAGGCACCGTACAGCACCGAACTGGCGCCACGCAGCACCTCGATGCGCTCCAGGCCATAAGGCTCTGGCGCGTCCCAGCCGAGAAACTCCGGCAAGAAGGTGCGGGTGCCGTCACGCAGCATACGGCCGGTGCCTTGCTGGAAACCACGGATGGACAGCTGGTCGACGACGAACTGCGGCCCGGCCAGCTCGGTGTTGACCCCGGGCGTATAACGCAGGGCCTGGGCCACGGTCTTGGGTTGCTGGGCCTCGATCTGCTCACGGGTGATGACCGACACCGAGGCCGGGGTTTCGATCAGGGGGGTGTCAGTTTTGCTGCCGACCGACGAGCGCTTGGCCACGTAGCCATCGTCCGGGCTTGCCGAGCTGTAGGCCTGGCCGACGATCGACGTGCTGCCCAGCTCCAGTGCCCCGGTAGCTTGCGCGGCCCTCTCCAGGGTGACGCTGCCGCTGCCGGTGGCGCGCCAGGTCAGGCCACTGCCCTGCAGCAGCGCCGACAACGCCGCCTCCGGCTCATGCCGCCCGTTGATGCCACGGCTGCTCTTGCCCAGCACCAGGTTGCCATCGAAGATCACCTGCAACCCGCCCTGCGCCGCCAGGCGATTGAGCGCACTGGCCAACGGCTGCGGCGCGATGTCGAAGTCACGCGGCTCGGCCATGGCCAAGGCTGGAATCAAGGCACACAGCAACGAAATCGACGCCCTGCAAAAATGCGCTCGGTACATCAACACTCCCCCCTATTCAAATACGAAGCATTCGTTTTTGTAGAGGGAAGACGGACGACCTCGCATCACCCGTAAAAATAATTCACATCATTTTCATTGAGGCAGCACGCTGGCCACTCAACCACGCGCCTTGAACACCAGCAGATAATCCGAATACCGCCGTATGCTCAAGCCAAACGCCTGCTCCAAGGTCGCCAACCCCTCATCCAGCCGGTCCAGCTGGAACGTGCCGCTGACCTTCAGCCCCCGCAACTGCTCATCCCCGATCAGCAACCACCCCGGCCGGTAGCGCTCCAGTGCCTTGAGCACCTGCGCCAGCGGCGCCTGCTCGAACACCAGCCGGCCCTCCTGCCAGGCCAACGCACTGTCCACATCCAGCCGATGCCTGGCCCCCAGCCCATCCGCCTTGCGGCCAATGGCCTCGCCCGCCGAAAGCTCGACCCGGTCCAGTGCATCCGTGACCGCCACCCGCCCGCGCTTGACGACGACTTCCACCGCCTCGCCCTCGCGGCGGACGGCATACACCGTGCCCAGCGCCGTGGCCTGCACTTCGCCTGCCCGCACTTGGAACGGCCGCGCCGGGTCATGCGCCACATCGAACAGCGCTTCACCCTTGCGCAGCGTGATGCGCCGGGCCTGGGCACTGAGCTCGACATCCACCGCCGACTCCGCATCCAGGGTAATGCGCGAACCGTCGGCCAACGCCACCACCCTGCGCTCCCCTACCCCGGTCCGGTAGTCCGCGCCCCACTGCCCCTGCCAGGCCAGCAAAAGCCCCACCCCTAGCGCCAGCACCGCCGCACTGGCCAACGCCCACGGCCGGGCCGGCGCCCGCCGGCGTACCGGCGCCACAAGCTGCCCGCTCAACGCCCACACCCGGCGCGCTTCGACGAACGCCTGCTGATGCTCCGGCGCCTGCGCGCACCAGGCACGCGCCGCTTCGACATCACCCGGCCGGACGTCACCCGAGGTCAGGCGCACGACCCAACCCTGCGCCATGCGGCGCACGTCAGGTGAAGGGTTCAGGGAGGCGGCAGGCTTGTGCATGGCCATCAACGTTGCAAGCTGTGGGCAAGAAAGTCCAGCGCGATGGCCAGCTGCTTCTCGACCGTACTGACAGACACCCCCAACTGCCGGGCGACCTCCTTGTGCGCGACCCCTTCCAGGCGGCACAGCAAGAAAATCTCCTGGCAACGCGGCGGCAGGCGCTTCAACGCCTCGGCCATCGACGCCAGCTCCCGCCGCGCCGCCACCTCGGCGAACGGCTCGGGGCTTTCGCCCGTCACTTCGTAGAGGTAGGCCATGCCTTCTTCATGCTGCCCCCGCGTACCCCGGCTGCGGGCGTGGTCGATGACCAGGTTGCGGGCGATGCGAAACAACAGGCTGCGCAGGTTCAGCACCGGGCCCTGCGGGGGCTGGCGCAGCATGCGCAGGTAGGTTTCCTGCACCAGGTCGGCGGCGGTGTCGGTGTTGCGAAGCTGCCGGTAGAGGAATGAGCGCAGTTCCCCGGCATGGGTCTTGAAAGCCAGCTCCAGCTCTTCGGTCTTCATGCTCGGGGTCGATACCGGTGGGGGCGAAGCGGCTGACTTTAACGATAAGGGTTTTCATTTACAACGGGGCGAGCGCAAGCCATGAAGCGCAATAGCCAATCTCCCCTTGCGCTCGCCTATGCCCTGCTCACAAGGCATTCATTTCAGCAATATCGCGCAGCACCTGGTCTGCAGAGTGGTCGAACATCGCCTGCTCCTGCGCATCCAGCGGCAACTCGATGACCCGCGCAATCCCCTCCCCGGCCAGTACACAAGGCACACCCATGGCAATACCTGTGCGCCCGTACTCGCCCTCCAGCACCGCGACCGCTGGCAAAATGCGGTTTCGCCCATTGGCGATCGCATCCACCATCTGCGCAATGGCCACGCCCGGCGCGTCGCAGGCACTGCCCAGCTTCTTCAGCCCCAGAATCTCGCCGCCACCCTGGCGGGTGCGCTGCACGATGCGCTCTATCTGCTCACTGGACAGGAAGTGCGCCAATGGCACCGACCCGACCGCGCAGTAGCGCATCAGCGGCACCATGCTGTCGCCATGCCCGCCCAGCACCAGGGCCGTGATGTCCCGAGCGGAAAACCCCGTTTCCTCGGCAATGAAACACTTCATGCGCGCGGTATCCAACACCCCCGCCTGCCCGAACACCTTGTTGCGGCCCAGCCCGCTGCGCGACCAGGCACGATAGGTCAGCACATCGACGGGGTTCGACACCACCAACACGGTCGCCGCCGGCGCATGCTGTTTGATGTCCAGCAGGATGCCGTCGAGAATGGGCAGGTTGATGCTCAATACATCCTGGCGCGACTGGCCAGGCTTGCGCGGCACCCCTGCCGTAATCACCACCAGGTCAGACCCCGCCAGCATTTCGGCCTTGGCCCCGCCCTGAACCCGGGTATCGGAACCCGATTCGACCGCCGCCTGCCAGATATCCAGCGCCTTGCCTTGTGCCAACTCACCCTGCACATCGATCAACATCAACTCATGGCACAACTCATCCCGGGCGATGACCTGAGCCGCCGCCTCGCCGACCAAGCCGGCACCCACAATGGATAGTTTGTTCACCTGACACCTCCCAGCGGCGCGCGCCACCAGGAACACGCCTGCGTATACACAGAAGTATTGCCTGCCAGGGCTAAAAGGCCACCCCGTGGTTGATACCCGTCGGCTGAGCGGTTTGAGCCGCGCCAGGATGCAGTTCAGCCGATTCCTGCATCGGCTGTTTCCAAAGTCGCCCTCGCCCCACTACAATTGCAACTCATTCCTATCTGCAACTCATTCATGGGAAGAGGAAAGTGCCCACTGACGCCCCGTTGCAACCACTGGATAGCCTGTATCGCGACCACCACGGCTGGCTGCAAGGCTGGCTGCGTCTGCGCCTTGGTGATCGTGAGCGGGCCGCAGATATCGCGCAAGACACGTTCCTGCGCCTGCTGGTGACACGGCGCCTGCCGGCGCAGAGCGATGGGCGCCGGTTCCTGGCGCAGATCGCCCGCAACCTGGTCATCGACCAATGGCGCCGCCAACGTATCAAGCAAGCTTACCTGGAGAGCCTCGCCGCCCTGCCCGAGCCAGAAACCCCGTCGCTGGAAACCCGTGCCATCGTGATCGAAACCCTGATGCAGATCGACGCCATGCTCGACAGCATGCCCGCGAAGGTGCGCGAGGCGTTTCTGCTGTCGCAGTTCGAAGGGCTGACCTATAGCCAGATCGCCGAGCGCCTCGAGGTCAGCGTCAGTTCGGTGCAAAAGTACATGCTGCGCGCCATCACCGCCTGCTATCAGGTGCTGTACGCCGAATGAAAACCACCAGCGAAGCGCCCGTCGCCTCTGCCATCGTCGAGCAGGCCAGCCATTGGCTGATGCTGCAATGGGGTGGCGAGCTGGACAAGGAACAACAGCGTCGCTTCGCTGAATGGCGCACTGCAGACCCGGAACATGATCGTGCGTGGCAGCGCCTGGAGCACCTGCAAAACACCCTGAGCGGTGTGCCCACAGATACTGCGCTGGCGGTGCTGCGTGAGCTGCCCGATGCGCGCCGCCGGCAGACGCTGAAACTGCTCGGCGCGCTGCTGTTGGCCGGGGGCAGCAGCTACCTTGCCCAATCGCAACTACCCTGGCGCGAGGCCACCGCAGACCTGCGCAGCGGTACGGGCGAACGCCTGCAGCGCACGCTGGCCGATGGCAGCCGGCTTAGCCTGAACAGCGGTAGCGCGGTGGATATCCTGTTCAGCGCGAGCGAGCGACGCATTCGCCTGCTCGCGGGGGAGTTGCTGCTCGACAGCGGCCATGACCCAGCGCAACGCCCCTTGATCGTGGACACCGCCGCAGGGGAAATCCAGGCGCTGGGCACGCGCTTTTGCGTGTACCAACGTGGCGACAAAAGCCAGGTCGATCTGTTCGAGGGCGCGCTGGAACTGCGCCCGCGTCAGGCCCGCGCCACGCGCCTGCAAGCCGGACAAGGTTGCTGGTTTACCGCGACCCGGTTCGGTGACATCGCGCCCGCGAACCTCAACGCCATCGCCTGGCACGATGGCAGGCTGATCGCCGAACGCATGCCGCTGGGGCAGTTCGTCACCGAACTGGCTCGCCATCGCCGCGGCATGCTGCGCTGTGACCCGACCATCGCCGGCCTGCCGCTAACGGGCGTTTTTCCCTTGGCGGACACAGACCGCGTACTGACTGCACTTGAGCAGTCCCTGCCGGTAAAGGTGCACAGGCTGACGAGCCTCTGGACCACGATCAGTCCTGCGTAGCGGGCGTTACACGCGACGATAAAGTCGGGGATGGGGTGAAGGCGGCTAAGTGCTTGTCTTGGGCTTGCAGGTGGGGCGGAGATCGAGCGCCGCCCGCGCGGCGCATCGCGAGCTAGCTCGCTCCTACAT
>NZ_JANIAG010000128.1:0-16588 GCF_028682155.1 Pseudomonas sp. 39004 | reverse complement strand
CGGCGCTCGATCTGCGCCCCACCTCCAAACCCAAGACAGGCACCTAGCCGCCATCACTTACTGACCATCAGCTCCGGCCCCAGGTAGTCGTTGACCAGCTCGATATCATCATCCCCCAGGCTGCCCACCGATGACGCCAGGCGCAGGCGCGACATCAGGTAGTTCAGCTTGGCCTCGAACAGGTCATGGCGTGCGTCGAACAGCAGCTCTTCGGCGTTGAGCACATCCGAATTGGTGCTGGTGCCACCCTCCTTGAAGCCCTTGCGCGTCGAGGTTAGCGAGCGTTCGTTGGACGCCACGGCCTTTTCCAGCGCATGGACACGCATGGCCCCACTCTGCACGCCGCGGTATTCACGGGTGGTGCCAGAGATGACTTCCTGGCGGGTGGCGTCGAGTTCGTCCAGCGCTTTCGAACTGTTGGCGCTGGCCTGGCGGGTCAGCGCGCTGGTGCTGCCGCCGCTGTACAGCGGGATGTTCAGTTCCAGCCCGATCGAGTTGTACTGGTTGCGCTGATTCAGCTCTGAAATCGACTGGCTGCTGCCTGCGGTGTAGCCCGCCACAAAGTCCAGCGTCGGCCAATGCCCGGCCCTGGCCCGGTTGACCTCTTCTTCGGCAAGCTCATAGCTGTGCCGGCGTGCATGAATCAGCGGGCTGTCGGCCTGGGCCTTGACCAGCCAGTCCTGCAGGTTGCCCGGCAGCAGTGGCGGGGTGCTGAAGCCCGGCTGCAGAGTGGTCAGCGATGCCGGGGTTTCACCGATGTATTCCTCAAGCGTGCGGCGGGCGTTGACCAGGTTGTCTTGCGCCTCGATCAGGTCGGCCTCGGCCAGGTCGCGACGGGCGACCGATTCGTCGATGTCGGTCACCGTGCCGGCGCCCAGCTCCATCCGCCGCTTGGCCGAGGCAAGCTGCTCTTCGAAGGCGTTCAGCTTGGCCTTGGCCAGGGTGATGGTTTCGCTGGCCAGGAGTACATCGAAGTAGCTGTCGGCCAGGCGCACCGCAGCATCCTGGCTCTTGGCGTCGAACACCGCGACGCTGTAGTCGGCACGCTGCTCGCCCTGGCGGTATTCAGCCATTTTCTGCTTGTTGAACAGCGGCTGGCGCAGGCGCACGCTGGCGCCCTTGGAGTCGTAGTCCAGATCGTTCTCGAGGCTGTTCTGGTGCTGGGTGCCATTGACCTTGTTGTAGTAGGCCGTGGCATTGATCTGCGGCAGCAGGCCGGCCTGGCCAATGGCGCGGTTCTCCATGCCGGCTTGTTTTTCATGCTCGGCGGCGCGGTAGACAGGGCCTTGGTATTGCAACAGGTCCCAGGCTTGTTTCAGGTCCATGGCACTGGCCGGCAAGGACAACCCCAACAGGCACAACAACAGGCAGTGTCGGTTCATTTCATTGCTCCTTGAAAGCACTGTCCACGCGTTCGAGCATTGGCTTGAGCAGGTAACTGAGCAGGTTGCGCTCACCGGTCTTGATGGTGACGGTGGCGGGCATGCCGGGCCGTATGTGGTTGCTGCCCAGCAGGCTCATGCCGGCGGGCGAGACGTCCACCTGGGCCAGGTAGAACGGTTGCTTGCTCTCTTCATCGAGCAGGCGGTCGGCAGAGATGGTCTTCACCCGGCCAGGAATGTTTGGTGTCTGGGCGTGGTTGAAGGCCGGGAAGGCGATGTCCACGGCAAGGCCTGGGACCATCTTGTCGATGGCCTGTACCGGGATCATCGCGTCGACCTGCAACGGCTCGTCGAGCGGGACCACTTCCATCAGCTTGGCGCCGGGCTGGATCACCCCGCCGACCGTGGCGATGCCCAGCGCCTGGACCATGCCGTCGATGGGCGAGCGGATCACCGTGTGGGTCACTTCGTAGTCCAGCGCCCGCAGGCGGTCGGCCAGGGTGGTGTTTTCCTTGGCGGTGTCGGTCAGTTGCGATTCGACCTCTTTCAGGTAGTCGTGCTGGCGCTGCAGAATGCGCAGCTTGATCTCGGTGGTCTGGCTGCGCACCCGGGCGATATTGTTGAGGTTCTCGGCCTGGCCAGCGGACAGGTCGGCGTTGCTGCGCTCAAGTTCCAGCAGGCGGTTGCGTGGCACATACCCTTCGGCCGCCAGCACGCGGGTGCCTTGCAGTTCCTGGCCAAGGAAGTTGATCTGCGAGGCGCGGGCGCCATACACCTGCTGCAGGCCCTTGAGCTGCACGGCCGATGCCGCCAGGTTCTCTTCGAGGATGCTGATCTCGCCAGCCAGGCCGGCGCGTCGGGTATCGAGCAAGCGTTGCTGCAAGTCCATGGCGGCCAGCAGGCGCGGGTCAGTACCGAAACGCGTGAGCAAGGCCGGGTCGAAGTTGACCGTGTCGCGGCTGTCGCGCTCGGCTTCCAGGCGGTTTTCCACGGTCTTGCTGACAATGTACTGGGCGCTGACTGCGCCTTGTTCGGCCACGGCGCGCAGGGCATCGAGGCGCACCAGTTCCTGGCCCTTTTTCACCACTTCGCCTTCGCGCACCAGGATCGCCTCCACGGTGCCGCCACTCAAGTGCTGCACCGCCTTGCGGTTGCTGGTGATCTTGACTGTGCCGGTGGCGACCACGCCGGCATCCAGCGGCGCCAGGCACGACCACAGCAGGAAGCCGCCGAAGCCGGCAACGACCAGCCATACGCCCCAGCGCGCCGGTTTGCCGGCATCCAGGTCGATCAGGTTTTTCGCCTCGGCGGGGATCAACTCGGTAGGTTGGCTCATGTGCATGATCGGTCACTCCCGTACTTTTACCGACGCCAGCGGCGCCGCTGTGCCCGCCGGTATCACGCTGGCTTTACGCAGCGCTGCGAAGACTTCGTCACGCGTGCCCAGCATCTGCACGCCGCCGTCACGCAGCATCAGCACTTTGTCGACGGCACACAGCACGTTGGGCCGATGGGAAACCAGTATCACCGTGGCGCCACGCGCCTTGAGTTCAGCCAGGGCATCGACCAGGGCCTTTTCACCGACGTCGTCGAGGTTGGCGTTGGGTTCATCCAGCACCACCAGGTTGGGTTCGCCGTACAACGCACGGGCCAGGGCAATACGCTGCTTCTGGCCACCGGACAGTGGGCTGCCATCGGTACTCAGGCGGGTGTCGTAACCCTGCGGGAAACGCAGGATCATTTCGTGCACACCGGTGCTCTTGGCGGCGCGGATGACCGCCTCGCTGTCCACCTCGGCAAACCGCGCGATGTTGTCGGCGATGGTGCCTTCGAACAGTTCCACGTCCTGCGGCAGGTAGCCGAGCCAGGGACCGAGTTCGCTTTTGTTCCAGTTGAAAATGTCGGCGCCGTCCAGGCGCACCTTGCCGGCCTGGGTCGGCCAGACGCCAACCAGCAGGCGGGCGAGGGTGGACTTGCCCGAGGCGGAGGGGCCGATAACGCCCAGGCTTTCGCCCGGCGCCAGGCTGAAACTGACCCCACGCAGAATGGTGGTGTTGGTGCCGGGGGCGCCGGCAAACACATTCTCTACGGCGAGCATGCCCACCGGGCGTTGCAGTGACATGCTCGGTGGCCGGCGTGGGTAGTCCTGCAGCAACTCGTTGAGCCGGCCCCAGGCCGTGCGGCAGCCGAGCAGTTGCTTCCAGGAGGCGATCACCTGTTCAACCGGCCCCAGCGCGCGGCCGGTGAGGATCGAACAGGCGATCATCATGCCCGGGGTGATCTTGCCTTCGATTGCCAGCAGCGCGCCGGTGCCGAGAATCAGCGATTGCAGGGTAATGCGCACAAAGCGCCCGGTACTGCTGATCAGGGCTGCACGGTCGGAGGCCAGGGTCTGCATCTGCAGGATGCGCAGGTGGCTCTGATACCAGCGCTTGCTGATCGACGGCAGCATGCCCATGGCCTCGATGACTTCGGCGTTGCGCAGGTTGTTGTTGGCATAGTTGGCGGAGGACAGCGCCGCGTGGTTGGCCTCGGCCAGCGGTTTGTGCGTGGCCTTCTCGGTCAGGTACGCCAGGCCCGCGAGGATCATCGAACCGATCATCGTGACCAGCCCGAGCAGCGGGTGGATCAGGTAGCAGACCAGCAGGTAGATCGGCGTCCACGGCGCATCGAAGAAGGCGAACAGGCCATTGCCGGTCAGAAACTGGCGGACCTGCGCGAGGTCTTGCAGGGCCTGGGCCGGGTTGCCCCCGGCGCGGTTCAGGTTGCGCTCGAAGGCGGCGCTGAAGATGCGTTGGTTGAGGTCCATGTCCAGGCAATTGCCAACCCGGATCAACACCCGGGTGCGGATCATTTCCAGGGCGGACATCAGCAGGAACAGCCCCACCACCAGCAGGGTCAGCATTGTTAACGTGGTGATATTGCGGCTGACCAGGGCGCGGTCATAGACCTGGAGCATGTACACGGCTGGCGTCAACATCATGACGTTTATCACGCCGCTGAAGCCTGCCAGGGCGTAGAAGCTGCGGCGCAGGCGAAAAAGCGCCTCGGCCAACTCGGAACGGGTGCGCGGCTGCTTGTGCATCTGGGGCCTCCCTCTTCACAAAACCGGAGGCCGTTGCGGCGTCCCGGACAGCTCTAGCTGTGGCTTCTGATCGGCTCGCAGGCGGGTCGCTCTATAGGCGGGTTGTCCGAAAACGCTGCGTTGCTCCCACAAGCAGCAGCGTAGGTTGCAGAGAAATGTCTTGTAATATCATTTTGCTCTATAAATGCATTGAACTTCTCATAAGTCACGTAAAAACAGCGAGTTGCAACGCATTATCATCGAGAGTCATTTTTACGGCGGCTTATTGACAAGGTTTGACTCTACGACTTTAGTCTTGGTTATTCGGGCCCTGAATGGTTGCCGGCAAGGCCGTACCTACAGGGATCGCGTTTGACCAGAAGTCATCGCCTGTACATCCCCGGAAAACCGAACCACGAACTGCGCACGTCAACTGACTGGGCGCGGGAAGGACCCTGTTGCCCCGCTTGTTTCTTCGATACATCGAGGGCAATTGAAATGGCCAATTTCAGCAAGTCGGACCTGGAGTTCATCCTCAAGCAAATCTTTATCGCCGAAGCCCACGCCAAGGGCGCCAACCTCATCGATCTGCTGCCCAATAGCCAGGTGCCGTTCGGCTTGCGCACCGTGGACGGCAGCTTCAACAACCTGGTGACCGGGCAAAGCGAGTTCGGCGCTGCCGACAACGCCTTCCTGCGCCTGCTCGACCCCGCCTACCGTGCGGCCTACGCCGGCACCGGCACGGTGGTCGACAGCCAGCCCCGCACCATCAGCAACCTGATCGTCGACCAGACCGCGAACAATCCCGCAGCGGTCGAGGCCAACGGTGGCGCCGCGCCGGTGATCAGCCCCGGCCTGGATGGCGTGTTCGGCACCGCCGACGACAAGCCTGTGTTCTTCATTCCCAACCAGTCGGCAGACGCGGGCCTGACCGCGGGCTTCAACGCCTGGATGACCTTCTTTGGCCAGTTCTTCGATCATGGCCTGGACCTGGTGACCAAAAGCGCCACCGACATCGTGTTCATCCCGCTGCAGCCCGATGACCCGTTGTTCGTGCCCAACAGCCCGACCAACTTCATGGTGCTGTCACGTGCCGTGCGCACGGCCGGCGCCGATGGCGTGGTCGGCACGGCCGACGACAGCCAGCCCAATACCACCTCGCCCTTCGTCGACCAGAGCCAGACCTACAGCTCGCACCCCTCGCACCAGGTGTTCCTGCGCGAGTACATGCTCAACGCCGCCGGCGACCCGATTGCCACCGGGCGCCTGATCACCAACCGTGACCTGGGCGCCGACGGCACATTCGGCACGGCCGACGATGGCGATGGCGAGAGTGGCGGCATGGCTACCTGGGCCGTGGTCAAGGCCCAGGCCCGCGACGTGCTCGGTATCAACCTGACCGATGCCGACGTGCATAACGTGCCGCTGCTGGCGACCGATGCCTATGGCAACTTCCTGCGGGGGCCCAACGGCATGCCGCAGGTGGTGATGCGCATCAGCAACGGCGCCGACGGTATTGCCGGGACTGCCGATGACGTGACCCAGTTGGTCGAAGGCAATCGCGCCGCGCCCATCAGCCTGGCCAACGCCGTGAGCACCGGGCATGCCTTCCTCGACGACATCGCCCACAACGCCGCGCCGGTGGTGGTCGGCGGCGTGCTGCGGGCCGACGCCGACAGCGACGTGGGCAATGCGCAGCCGGTGGGCGCAGGTGGCAACAACCTGACCTATGACAACGAACTGCTCGACGCCCACTACATCGCTGGCGACGGCCGGGTGAACGAGAACATCGGCCTGACCGCCGTGCACCACGTGTTCCACTCCGAGCACAACCGCCTGGTCCAGCAGTCCAAGGACACCATCCTTGCCGCAGGCGACCTGGCCTTCCTCAACGAGTGGCTGGTGGATGACGTTGCCGCGATACCGACCACACCCGGCGCTATCGCGGCCTTGGTGTGGGATGGCGAACGCCTGTTCCAGGCCGCCAAGGTCGGCACCGAGATGCAGTACCAGCACCTGGTGTTCGAGGAGTTCGCTCGCACCATTCAACCGCAGATCGACGAATTTCTGGCGCCCAATGGCTATGACACCTCGATCAACCCGGCCATCCTCGCCGAGTTCGCCCACGTGGTGTACCGCTTCGGCCACTCGATGCTGACCGAAACCGTCGACCGCCTGGACCCTGAGTTCAACCCGATCCTCACCGACCCCAACAACCCCGACCAGCAGCTTGGCCTGATCGCCGCCTTCCTCAACCCATTGGCGTTCGCCGGCAGCGGGGCGACTGCGGATGAAGCGGCAGGGGCGATCATTCGTGGCGTGACGCGCCAGGTCGGCAACGAGATCGACGAGTTCGTCACCGAAGCGCTGCGCAACAACCTGCTGGGCCTGCCGCTCGACCTGCCGGCACTGAACCTGGCACGCGGGCGCGATACCGGCATCCCCACCCTGAACGAGGCCCGCCGTGAGTTCTGGGCCGCGACTGGCGACAGCCAGCTCAAGGCCTACATCAGCTGGGTCGACTTTGCCGATCACCTCAAGCACCCCGCATCGCTGGTCAACTTCATAGCCGCCTACGGTACCCATGCCTCGATCACCGGGGCGACCACCATGGAAGACAAACGCGCCGCCGCCATGGCCCTGGTGTTCGGGGGCGAGGGTGCGCCGGCCGACCGCCTCGACTTCCTCAACGGCACTGGTGCCTGGGCCAACGTGACCCTGGCCGGCAAGGACGGGGTACTGGGCACTGCAGACGACGTGACCGGGGTGACCATCACCGGCGTTGACACCATCGACTTCTGGGTCGGTGGCCTGGCCGAGCAGAAGATGCCGTTCGGCGGCATGCTCGGGTCGAGCTTCAACTTCATCTTCGAAACCCAGATGGAGGCGCTGCAGAACGGCGACCGGTTCTACTACCTGTCGCGCATGGCGGGCACCAACTTCGGCACCGAGCTTGAAAACAACTCTTTCGCCAAGCTGATCATGCTCAACTCCGATGTCACCCACCTGTCCAACACCGTGTTCCTGACGCCCACCTTCACCCTCGAAGTGAACCAGGCCAACCAGTTCACCGGGCTGGGTGCCGACGGCAAGGCCGACCCGACTGGCGGCATCATGATCTACGGCCAGGAAATCGTGCCCCTGGTGATCCGCGACAACCCGGATACCGTGGGCGCCGACAGCAACTACCTGCACTACACCGGTGAAGACCATGTGGTGCTCGGTGGCACTGCGGGCAACGACATCATCATCTCTGGCGAAGGTGACGACACCGTCTACGGCGACGGCGGCAATGACCGCCTCGAAGGCGGCGCAGGCAACGATGCGGTGCTGGGCGGCGCGGGCGATGACATCATCACCGATTCGTTTGGCGACAACCGCCTGGAAGGCAACGCCGGCAACGACGTGATCGTCGCCGGCAGCATGGGCGTTGCCGGCAACCTGATCCTGGGCGGCGACGGCCAGGACTTCATCATCACCACCGAAGACATCAGCACCACCTTCGGCGGCCAGGGCGACGACTTCATCCTAGGCGCCAAGACCAACCTGCCACCCACCGGCAACGAGGGCGATGACTGGATCGAGAAGGGCACCCAGGACGGTGCGCCCGGCGACAACTTCGCGCCACTGCTGGGTGATGAAGTGATCGGCAACGACATCTTCGTCGGCGGCGGTGGCTTCGACGAGATGATCGGCGAAGGCGGTGATGACATCTTTGTCGGCAGCGATGCCCAGGACAAGATGGACGGCATGTCCGGCTTCGACTGGGTCACCTACAAGAATGACCAGGTCGGCGTGACCGTCGACCTGAGCCTGGCCGCACTGGCGCAGCCGCATGGCAACGCGCCGAACCAGAACGCCGGGGTGTTCAACCCGGTCGGCGCCTCGCCGGCCTCGATCCTCGACCGCTTTGCCGAAGTCGAAGGGTTGTCCGGTTCCAGGTTCGGCGACGTGCTCAAAGGTGACGACGTCGATGCAGTCACCATCCTCAACCACGGCGGAGCCACGGGCAGTGCGCTGACCAACGTGGCATTGATTCGCGGGCTGGAGCAATTCCTCGCCGATGCAGGTTTACCGACCACCGGCTTTGCCACCGGCAACATCATCCTGGGCGGCAACGGCAGCGACCTGATCGAGGGCCGTGGGGGCGATGACCTGATCGACGGTGACAAGTGGATCAACGTGCGGATCGCGGTGTACGCCGCCGACGACGTCAACCACACCGGGCCGGAAATCGCCAGCTTCGACAGCATGGTCGACATGATCCCGTTCATGCTCGACCGTACCTACAACCCCGGCCAGCTCAAGGCCGTGCGGGAAATTCTGCCGGGCAGCTCGACCGGTGGTGCAGCCTTCGATACCGCGGTGTTTTCCGGGCTTCAGGCCGACTACGTGGTCACCCAGAACACCCGCGGCACGGCCGATGTGGCGGACGATGTGTGGACGGTAACCGATACCGTCGGCAATGACGGCACCGACACTCTGCTGCATATCGAGCGCCTGCAATTCTCCGACGGCCAGCGCGTGCTGGTGGCGGGCGTGAACGCCCAGCCTACCGGCAGCCCGACCATCACTGACAGCAACGCTGGCGCGATCACCGTCGGCGACATGCTGACCGTGAGCATGGCCGGGGTACTGGATGGCGACAACATTTCGCCGACCAACCCACAAGGGCTGCTCAACAACACGTCGGTGTCCTACTACTGGCAGTTCGAGGCCGACCCGGGCAGCGGTGTGTTCGAAGACATCATCCTGTTGCCGGCCGGCGACTTGGCGTTCCAGAGCGCCGATGGCACCGCGTTCAAGGTCTCGCCGGACCTGGCCGGGTTGTCGCTGCGGGTCAAGGCGATCTACCAGGATGCCCACGGCACCACCGAAGTGCTGTTCTCGCAGCCCACTGCCGTAGTCGAAGCGGGCGCGCCCGTGGTACCAACGGCGCCAACGCCGGTGGTCGATGCCAGCGAAGGGGGAGAGGGCCTGCACATGGTCCGCTCCGACCTGAACTTCATCCTGGCCCAGATCAAGATCGCCGAGGCCGATGCTGCCGGGCAGGACATCCTCTCGCTGATCCCGAACATCCGTTCGGCCATGGGGCTGCGGGCAGTTGACGGTTCAAACAACAACCTGATGAACCTCAATGGCATCAACAACACCCAGTTCGGTGCTGCCGACAACGTCTTCCCACGCCTGACCGACCCGGTGTTCAACCCGGCCGAAGGTGCGCCGGCCGGCTTCTTCGGCCCCGGCTCGCCGGCTATTCCGGGGTCCTCCTATCAGCAGACCAGCGGTGCGGTGTTCGACTCGCAGCCGCGTACCATCAGCAACCTGATCGTCGACCAGACCTCCAACAACCCGGCCGCCTATGCCACGGCCTATGACCCGGGCGCGGACGGTGTGCTCAACTTCGGCACGCCGGGCAACGACGACGTGCTCAAGGATGGCGTACGGGTGGTCGCCAGCCCTGGCCTGGATGGCCAGTTCGGTACCACTGACGACCACGATGTCTACCTGTTCGAAAACACCACGGCGGATGCCGGGCTGTCTGCGCCGTTCAACGCCTGGATGACTTTCTTCGGGCAGTTCTTCGACCATGGCCTGGATCTGGTCACCAAAGGCGGTTCGGGTACCGTGTTCATTCCGCTGCAACCGGACGACCCGCTGTACGTGCCCGGTGGCAACGCCAACTTCATGGTGCTGACCCGCGCCACCAACCAGCCAGGGCCGGATGGCATTCTCGGCAATGCCGACGACATCCATGAGCACAGCAACACCACCACGCCGTTCGTGGACCAGAACCAGACCTACAGCTCGCACCCTTCGCACCAGGTGTTCCTGCGCGGCTACCAGATGACCGACCAGGGCCCCGTCGCCACCGGCCGCTTGATCACCAACCGCGACCTTGGCGCCGATGGCAAGTTCGGCAGTGCGGACGACAGCGAAATCGGCGGCATGGCGACCTGGAAGGTGGTCAAGGCGCAGGCCAACGACCTGCTCGGCATCCACCTCACCGATGCCGACGTCAACAACGTGCCGCTGCTGGCGACCGATGCCTATGGCAACTTCGTCAAAGGGCCCAATGGCTACCCGATGGTGGTGATGAAGGGCGCCGATGGGCTGGGCGGCACGGCGGATGACGTGCTGGTCGAAGGCAACCCGCTGGCGCCGATCGACCTGACCAATGCCGTGCGCACGGGCCACGAGTTCCTCGCTGACATCGCCCACAATGCCGTACCGGTGTTCAACGCTGGCGTGCTGGCGCCCGATGGCGATGCCCTGGTGGGCAACGCCGTGCCGGTCAACCCGCAGACAGGCGCCAACCTGGCCTACGACAACGAGCTGCTGGATGCGCATTACATCGCGGGCGATGGCCGGGTCAACGAAAACATCGGCCTGACCGCCGTGCACGCGATTTTCCACGCCGAGCACAACCGGCTGGTGGCGCAAACCAAGGACACCGTGCTCGATGCGGGCGACGTGGCCTTCCTCAACGAGTGGCTGCTCAACCCGGTGACCGCACTGCCTGCCAGCCAGGCCGAGATCGATGCGCTGGTGTGGAATGGCGAGCGGTTGTTCCAGGCGGCCAAGTTTGGCACCGAGATGCAGTATCAGCACCTGGTGTTCGAGGAATTCGCGCGCACCATCCAACCGCGCGTCGACCTGTTCTTCGCCCCGACCCAGGTGTATGACGTCGACCTCGATGCCTCGATCGTCGCCGAGTTCGCGCACACCGTGTACCGCTTTGGCCACTCGATGCTGACCGAGACCGTCGACCGCTTCGACATCGACTTCAACGTGGTCAAGGACCCGGCCAGCGCCAACCCCGAGCAGCAACTCGGCCTGATCGCCGCGTTCCTCAATCCGTTGGCGTACGCCGCCAGTGGGGTCACACCAGAGGACGCGACCAGTGCCATCGTGCGCGGGGTGACGCGCCAGGCCGGTAACGAAATCGACGAGTTCGTCACCGAGGCGCTGCGCAACAACCTGCTGGGCCTGCCGCTCGACCTGCCGGCGATCAACATCGCCCGTGGCCGCGATGTGGGTATTCCTTCGCTCAACGCCGTGCGCCGCGATATCTACGAGCAAACCGGCGATACCCAACTCAAGCCGTACACCAGTTGGGTCGATTTGGTGCAACACCTCAAGCATGCGGAGTCGTTGATCAACTTCATTGCCGCCTACGGCACGCACAGCACCATCACCGGTGCTACCACCCTGGTGGACAAGCGCGCGGCGGCCATGGCGCTGGTGTTCGGTGGCGACGGTTCGCCGGCGGACCGCCTGGACTTCCTCAATGGCACCGGAGCCTGGGCCAACGTGACACGGCCCGGCAAGGATGGTGTGCTGGGCACCGCCGATGAC
Source organism: Pseudomonas sp. 39004 (assembly GCF_028682155.1). Lineage (NCBI taxonomy): Bacteria > Pseudomonadati > Pseudomonadota > Gammaproteobacteria > Pseudomonadales > Pseudomonadaceae > Pseudomonas > Pseudomonas sp. 39004. Next base: position 4,783 of record NZ_JANIAG010000128.1, on the reverse strand, counting down.
CTGAGGGCAGTGACAGTGACCGGGGTCGATGCCATCGACCTGTGGATCGGTGGCCTGGCCGAAGCGAAAGCACCCTTCGGTGGCATGCTCGGCTCGACCTTCAACTTCGTGTTCGAGAACCAGATGGAAAAACTCCAGGACGGCGACCGCTTCTACTACCTGGAGCGCACCTCTGGCCTGTCGATGAATGCCGAGCTGGAAAGCAACTCGTTCGCCAAGCTGATCATGGCCAACACGTCGGCCACCCACTTGCCAGGCCTGGTGTTCTCGGACCCGGCGTTCTATCTCGAAGTGGACCGCAGCAAGCAGTTCAACGATGGCCTGGGCAATGCCGACCCGCTGGGCGATAACGGCCAGCAGGTGGTGTTCCGCGACAACCCGCTGACGGCCGGGCCCGACACCAACTACATTCGCTACGCCGGTGAAGAGCATATCGTGCTGGGCGGCAGCAACGGTAACGACATCCTCGTCTCTGGCGGTGGCGACGACACGGTCTGGGGCGATGCCGGCAATGACCGCATCGAAGGCGGCAACGGCAACGACCAGCTGCGCGGCGGTGCCGGCGACGACATCATCAGCGACGTGGGCGGCGACGACAATATCCAGGGCGGCGACGGCAACGACGTGCTGCACGGCGGTAATGGCATCAACCTGATCATCGGTGGCTTTGGCAACGACTTCATCGTCACCGGTGAAGACGCCTCCGAAGCCATTGGCGGCCAGGGCAACGACTTCATCCTGGGCAGCAAGGCCAACGAACAGGACATGGGCAACGAAGGCGACGACTGGATCGAGAAGGGCACCTCGGACGGTGCACCTGGCGACAACTTCGACCCGCTCGGCAACGACCCGGTGATCGGCAACGATGTGTTCATCGGCGGCAACGAGAACGACAAGTTCAACGGCGAAGGGGGCGACGACATCATGGTCGGCAGCCTCGGCTTCGGTGACCGCTATATCGGCGGCTCGGGCTACGACTGGGCGACCTTCAAGGGCCTCGCCCAAGGCGTGACCATCGACTACACCGACCGCTTCTTCGATGTGCCGCCGGTGCCGGGCTCGGGTGCTTCGGCACTGGTACGCTTCGACATCATGGAAGGCCTGTCGGGTTCGGCGCACGGTGACTTCCTGCGTGGCGACAATGAAGATGCCGCCTCGCTGCCCACCGCCGGTGCCACCGGCAGCGTGCTGACCAACATCAACCTGATCAACGGCCTGGCCGACCTGCTGGCTGCCGGTGCGACCTTCTACGACGGCGGCAACATCATCCTTGGCGGCAGCGGCAGCGACCTGCTTGAAGGCCGCGGCGGCGATGACATCCTCGACGGTGACAAGTGGCTCAACGTGCGCATCAGCGTGCGCGCCAACAGCGATGGCACCGGCCCGGAAATCGCCACGTTCGACAGCATGGAGCCGATGGTACCGCTGATGCTCAACGGTACTTACAACCCGGGCCAGCTGGTGATCACCCGGGAGATTGTCAGCGGTACCGACAACTATGACACCGCCTTGTTCTCGGGGGTTGCGACCGACTACAGCGTCGTGGTCGATGGCAATGCGGTCATCGTCACCGACCTGGTGGCGGGGCGTGATGGTGTCGATCGGCTGACCGGCATCGAGCGGCTGCAGTTCTCTGACCGCGCCATTGCCTCTGGCGTCGGCACGGCCGTCAACGCCGACCCATCGGGCCACCTGGCGATCCTTGACGATGCCACGGGCGGGCGTGAGGACACACCGGTTGCCGGCCAGTTGCTGCGTGTCTCTGACTTGGCGGTGCACGATGCCGACAACGTCAGTGCGGCCAACCTGACGGGTGCGGTCAACGGGCCTGTGGCCTACTACTGGCAGGTCGAGCAGCTGCCGGGCTCGGGTGTCTATGAGGACATCACCTTCGTCGCCGCAGGCGAAGCATCGCGGGCGATCGGCAGCACCTATCGGGTGACCGACGACGTGGCGGGGCTGAGCATTCGGGTGCGGGCGGTGTATCAGGATGCCAAGGGCACCCTGGAGATCGTCGACTCCGCGCCAAACAGCGCGCCGAGCGCCGGGCCGGCGGTGACCGGGCTGCTGGTGCAGAACCAGACGCTGACGGCCAACCCGGCGACCATCGTCGACGCCGACGGCCTGAGCAATCCGCAGTTCAGCTTCCAGTGGCAGGCGAACCGCGGTGTCGGTTGGGTCAACATCGCAGGCGCCATCGGCAGCACCTTCGTCCTGACCCAGGCGCAGGTGGGGCAGAACATGCGGGTGGTGGTCAGCTACGTGGATGACTTCGGCGTGCAAGAAAGCATTGCCTCCGACATCCTCGACCCGGTTGCCAACGCCAACGATGCACCGACCGGTGCGGTACTGATCAGTGACACTACGCCCGTCCAGGGGCAGACGCTGACGGCACTTACCGGCAGTATTGCCGACCTTGACGGGCTGGGGGCGTTCAGCTTCCAGTGGCAGCAAGGCACTGGCGGCGTCTTCAGCGACATCATCGGCGCCACTGCGGCCACCTTTACCCCGGGCCTCAACCATGGGAACCAGCAACTGCGGGTGATCGTGCGCTACACCGACGGCTTCGGCGCCCTGGAGACACTCACCTCGGCGGCGACTGATGCAGTGCCAGGGTTGACGCTGGTCGGCACCAACGGTAACGACATCCTGATCGGCAGCACGGGCGATGACGTGATCTCCGGCCTGGACGGTGCCGACCTGCTGTTTGGCGGGCTTGGCAACGACATCCTCAACGGTGGGCTTGGCAACGACAGCCTCGACGGCGGGCTTGGCGCGGATACCATGACCGGCGGTGATGGCAACGATACCTATGTGGTGGATAACGCTGGGGATGTGGTGATCGAGGCGGCGGCGGGCGGTACGGATACCGTGCGTACCACGTTAGCCAGCTACAGCCTGGGTGCCAACGTCGAGAACCTGACCTATACCGGGGTGGGCAACTTCGTCGGTAGCGGTAACGCGCTGGACAACATCATGGTCGGCGGTGTCGGCAACGACCTGCTCAATGGCGGTACCGGTGCCGACCGCCTGGTGGGTGGTCTCGGCAACGACACCTACGTGGTGGATAACGCCGCAGATGTGGTGATCGAGGTCGCGGGGGCCGGTACGGATACCGTGCGTACCACGCTAGCCAGCTACAGCCTGGGTGCCAACCTCGAGATCCTGACCTATACCGGGGTGGGCAACTTCGTCGGTAGCGGTAACGCGCTGGACAACATCATGGTCGGTGGTGTCGGCAACGACCTGCTCAATGGCGGTGCCGGTGCCGACCGTCTGGTGGGTGGCCTCGGCAACGACACCTACGTGGTGGATAACGCCGGGGATGTGGTGATCGAAGCCACAGGGGCTGGTACGGATACCGTGCGTACCACGCTAGCCAGCTACAGCCTGGGTGCAAACCTCGAGAACCTGACCTATACCGGCATAGGCAACTTCATCGGTAGCGGTAACGCGCTGGACAACATCATGGTCGGCGGTGTTGGCAACGACCTGCTCAATGGCGGTGAGGGTGCCGACCGCCTGGTGGGTGGTCTCGGCAACGACATCTACCTGGTAGATAACGCTGCAGATGTGGTGATCGAAGCCACAGGGTCGGGTACGGATACGATACGTACCACGCTAGCCAGCTACGGCATGATCGACAATCTTGAGAACCTGACCTATACCGGCGTGGGCAATTTCGTCGGTGCCGGTAACACGCTGGACAACGTCATGGTCGGCGGTGCTGGCAACGACCTGCTCAATGGCGGTGCGGGTGCCGACCGCCTGGTGGGTGGTCTCGGCAACGATAACTACGTGGTGGATAACGCCGGGGATGTGGTGATCGAAGCCACGGGGGCCGGTACGGATACCGTGCGTACCACGCTAGCCAGCTACAGCATGAGCAGTAATGTCGAGAACCTGATCTATACCGGGGTGGGCAACTTCACTGCTGGCGGTAACGCGCTCGACAACATCATCAGCGCAGGCGCTGGCAACGACTTGCTCAATGGCGGTGCAGGTGCTGACCGCCTGGTGGGTGGCCTCGGCAACGATACCTACGTGGTGGATAACACCGGGGATCTGGTGATCGAGGCCGCAGGGGCCGGTACCGATAGCGTGCGTACCACGCTAGACAGTTACACCCTGGGTGCCAACGTCGAAAACCTGACCTATATCGGAGTGGGCAACTTCGTCGGTAGCGGTAACACGCTGGCCAACACCATCAACGGGGGCACTGGCAACGACAGCCTCGATGGTGGCCTGGGCAATGACATCCTGAGCGGTGGGGCGGGCAACGACACGCTGTTCGGTGATGATGGCAACGACATCTTGTCAGGTGGTAGCGGCAGCGACTTCCTCAACGGCGCGATTGGCGATGACAGGGTCAACGGCGGCGCGGGTGATGACACGATGATCGCCAGCGATGGCAACGATACCTTCCAGTTCGGTGCGGGGTCTGGCGCCGACCTGATCATCAACTTCGATGCCAACCTGGTGGGCGGGCAGGACTTGCTGGATATCTCCGCGTTCAACATCACTGCGGCGACCTTCGCGACCAACGTCACCATCGCCGATGTCGGTGCCGATACGCTGGTCAGCATCGGCGCTACCGACTCGATCCGCCTGGTAGGGGTTGCCGATGCCACGACTGTGACGGCAGCGGACTTCGTGCTGGCGGGGTGAGTCGCAAAGGTGAGGGCAAGGGAAGCCCTCCAGGCTTGACATTGGGGTTGCTTCGCAGCCCATCGCGACGCAAGGCCGCTCCTACATGAGATCGCATATTCCTGTAGGAGCGGCC
>NZ_JANIAG010000127.1:0-16591 GCF_028682155.1 Pseudomonas sp. 39004 | reverse complement strand
GAGGCAGGGGTGCTCTTGGTCTCGAAAGTGAAGCTACGGTCGCTGTAGACAGTGATGATCACAGGAGTCGGCAGGCCGGCTTCTTGACCCTGAGTACGGGCGTTGAAGGCCTTGCAGAATTCCATGATGTTCACACCGTGTTGGCCCAGTGCTGGACCAACGGGTGGGCTTGGGTTGGCCTGGCCGGCCTTAACTTGCAGCTTGATGTAAGCCTGAATCTTCTTAGCCATGAGCTACTCCAAAATCGGGTACGAACGCCAGAAGGCTCCCCGGATGACTTGCGTTTTATCCCAGTGACGACAAAACCCCGCAGCACACAGGGCTGCGGGGTATGGGATGCTTCGTCCGCCTAGACCTTTTCGACCTGGCTGAACTCGAGCTCTACCGGGGTAGAGCGACCGAAAATGAGCACCGCCACCTGGAGGCGACTCTTTTCGTAGTTAACCTCTTCGACACTGCCATTGAAGTCTGCGAACGGACCGTCAATGACTCGAACCACTTCACCTGGCTCGAACAGCGTCTTCGGCTTCGGCTTGTCGCTACCGTCAGCAACGCGACGCAGGATAGCCTCAGCTTCTTTATCAGTGATTGGCGCAGGCTTGTCTGCGGTACCACCAATGAAGCCCATCACACGAGGGGTATCCTTGACCAAGTGCCAAGTCCCTTCGTTCATCTCCATCTGGACCAGTACATAGCCAGGGAAGAATTTGCGCTCACTCTTGCGCTTCTGGCCGTTACGCATCTCAACGACTTCTTCGGTCGGAACCAGAATTTCGCCGAAACCGTCTTCCATGCCAGCCAGCTTGACGCGCTCGATCAGCGAGCGCATCACATGCTTCTCGTAACCCGAGTAAGCATGCACTACGTACCAACGCTTAGCCACGGGACACCCTTAGCCAACAATCAAGGAGACCGCCCAGCCGAGCAGGGAATCAAGACCCCACAACAGCAGCGCCATAACCAGAACTACAGCCACGACAATCAGCGTGGTCTGAGTGGTTTCTTGGCGGGTCGGCCACACGACTTTACGGATCTCGGTACGAGCTTCCTTCGCCAACGCAAAGAACGACTTACCCTTCGCAGTCTGCAAGGCAACAAAGCCAGCAGCCGCAGCCAGGGCGAGCAATGCAAGGACGCGATACAGGATTGGGGAGGCGGAGTAATATTGATTACCCACGACGCCAACAACCACCAAAGCAACTACAGCCAGCCACTTGAACAGATCAAAACGCGATTCTTGGGCTTCAGTTTTGGGAGTCATCGGGGAGGATCCTGTGAGAAGAAAGCCAATCACACCGAGGTGAATGGCAGGTCAGGAGGGAATCGAACCCCCAACCTACGGTTTTGGAGACCGTCGCTCTGCCAATTGAGCTACTGACCTGTAACGCTGTATCAGGCCGGCCATTATACCGGCCTGATCAAGTAAATCAACTACTTATTCGATAATTTTTGCTACGACGCCGGCGCCGACGGTACGACCGCCTTCACGGATAGCGAAGCGCAGACCGTCTTCCATTGCGATGGTCTTGATCAGAGTGACAGTCATCTGAATGTTGTCACCTGGCATTACCATTTCAACGCCTTCCGGCAGTTCGCAGTTACCGGTCACGTCAGTGGTACGGAAGTAGAACTGAGGACGGTAGCCTTTGAAGAACGGAGTGTGACGGCCGCCTTCTTCCTTCGACAGGACGTAGACTTCTGCGGTGAACTTGGTGTGCGGCTTGACCGAACCTGGCTTGACCAGAACCTGGCCACGCTCAACGTCGTCACGCTTGGTACCACGCAGCAGAACGCCGCAGTTCTCGCCAGCACGACCTTCGTCCAGCAGCTTGCGGAACATCTCAACACCGGTGCAGGTGGTGGTGGTGGTGTCACGCAGACCAACGATTTCCAGCGGATCTTGAACGCGGACGATACCACGCTCGATACGGCCGGTAACAACGGTACCACGACCCGAGATCGAGAATACGTCTTCGATTGGCATCAGGAACGGCTTGTCGATAGCACGCTCTGGCTCTGGGATGTAAGCATCCAGAGTTTCAACCAGTTTCTTGACGGCAGTGGTGCCCATCTCGTTGTCGTCTTTGCCTTCCAGCGCCATACGAGCCGAACCGATGATGATCGGGGTGTCGTCGCCTGGGAAGTCATAGGTGGACAGCAGGTCGCGAACTTCCATCTCGACCAGTTCCAGCAGCTCAGCGTCGTCTACCAGGTCAGCCTTGTTCAGGAAGACCACGATGTACGGAACGCCAACCTGACGGGACAGCAGGATGTGCTCACGGGTTTGTGGCATCGGACCATCGGCGGCCGAGCAAACCAGGATCGCGCCGTCCATCTGGGCAGCACCGGTGATCATGTTCTTCACGTAGTCAGCGTGACCTGGGCAGTCGACGTGAGCGTAGTGACGGATCTTCGAGTTGTACTCGACGTGCGCGGTGTTGATGGTGATACCGCGAGCTTTCTCTTCTGGAGCGCAGTCGATCTTGTCGAAATCAACGACTGCCGAACCGAAAACTTCGGAGCAGACGCGAGTCAGAGCTGCGGTCAGAGTGGTCTTACCGTGGTCAACGTGGCCGATAGTGCCGACGTTAACGTGGGGAAGGGAACGATCAAATTTTTCTTTAGCCACGACAGTGAACCTCTTGCCTAAAGGGGATTAGCCTTGTTTTTTAACGAGTGCTTCGACGATGTTCGACGGAGCTTCGGCGTATTTGGAGAATTCCATGGAGTAGCTTGCGCGACCCTGAGACATGGAACGAACGTCGGTCGCATAACCGAACATCTCTCCGAGCGGAACTTCAGCACGAACGACGCGGCCGGAGACCGAATCATCCATACCCTGGACCAGACCACGACGACGGTTCAGGTCACCCATCACGTCACCCAGGTAGTCTTCCGGGGTTACAACTTCGACCTTCATGATCGGCTCGAGAACCACGCCACCGCCCTTCTGGGCCAGTTGCTTGGTTGCCATCGAAGCAGCGATTTTGAACGCCATTTCGTTGGAGTCGACGTCGTGGTACGAACCGTCGAATACCGTGGCCTTCAGGCCGATCAGAGGATAGCCGGCAACGACGCCGTTCTTCATCTGCTCTTCGATACCCTTCTGGATCGGGGCGATGAATTCCTTAGGAATCACACCACCAACGACTTCGTTGGAGAACACCAGACCTTCGGTGATGTTGCCTTTGTCGTCCTGATCCGGCTCCGAGAAACGGATCCAGCAGTGACCGAACTGACCACGACCACCCGACTGACGAACGAATTTGCCTTCGATTTCGACGTTGGACTTGGTGATCTTCTCGCGGTACGAAACCTGCGGCTTGCCGATGTTGGCTTCGACGTTGAACTCGCGCTTCATGCGGTCAACGAGGATGTCCAGGTGCAGCTCACCCATACCGGAGATGATGGTCTGGCCGGTTTCTTCGTCGGTCTTGACGCGGAACGACGGGTCTTCCTGGGCCAGCTTGCCCAGTGCGATACCCATCTTTTCCTGGTCTTGCTTGGTCTTCGGCTCTACCGCTACCGAGATCACAGGCTCCGGGAAGTCCATACGCTCGAGGATGATCGGCTTGTCGGCGTTGCACAGGGTGTCACCGGTGGTGACGTCCTTCATGCCGATCAGAGCAGCGATGTCGCCTGCCAGTACTTCTTTGATTTCTTCACGCTGGTTGGCGTGCATCTGCACCATACGACCAACGCGCTCTTTCTTGCCTTTGACCGAGTTGATCACCGAGTCGCCGGACTGCAGCATACCCGAGTAAACACGGACGAAAGTCAGAGTACCAACGAACGGGTCGGTGGCAATCTTGAACGCCAGAGCCGAGAACGGCTCGTTGTCGTCGGCATGACGCTCGTCGAAGTCAGCCTCGACCAGCTCGTCCTTCGGCTTCTCGATCAGGTCAGGGTGGATACCCTTGATCGCAGGAATCTCGGTCGGAGCAGGCAGGAAGTCGATGACGGCGTCGAGAACCAGGGGAACGCCCTTGTTCTTGAACGACGAACCGCAGACGGCCGGAACGATCTCGCTGGCCAGGGTGCGCGCACGCAGACCGGCTTTGATTTCGTCGACGGTCAGCTCTTCGCCTTCCAGGTACTTGTTCATCAGCTCTTCGCTGGACTCGGCAGCCGCTTCAACCATGTTCGCGCGCCATTTTTCGGCCAGCTCGAGCATGTCCGCAGGAATTTCTTCCTCGCGGTAGGTGGTGCCTTTGTCGTCGTCGTTCCAGTAGATAGCCTTCATCTTGATCAGGTCGACCTGACCCTGGAAGTTATCTTCCGAACCGATGGCCAGCTGAACAGGAACCGGGGTGTGACCCAGACGGTTCTTGATCTGACCAACAACGCGCAGGAAGTCAGCGCCAGCACGGTCCATCTTGTTCACGTAAACAACACGTGGAACGCCGTACTTGTTGGCCTGACGCCATACGGTTTCGGACTGCGGCTCAACGCCGGAGGTACCGCAGAACACAACGACCGCGCCGTCGAGTACACGCAGCGAACGCTCTACTTCAATGGTGAAGTCAACGTGGCCGGGGGTATCGATGACGTTTACGCGGTAGTTGTCGTACTGACCAACAGAACCCTTCCAGAAGGTGGTAACGGCAGCGGAGGTAATGGTGATACCCCGCTCCTGCTCCTGCACCATCCAGTCGGTGGTCGCGGCGCCGTCGTGCACCTCGCCCATCTTGTGGCTCAGGCCTGTATAGAACAGGATCCGCTCGGTAGTGGTGGTCTTGCCCGCGTCAACGTGGGCACAGATACCAATGTTACGGTAGCGGTTAATTGCTGTAGTACGAGCCATAAAGCCCTCGCAAAATGATTGATGCTTGAATTAGAAGCGGTAGTGCGAGAACGCTTTGTTGGCTTCGGCCATACGGTGAACGTCTTCACGCTTCTTGACTGCAGCACCTTTGCCTTCAGCAGCATCCAGCAGCTCGCCAGCCAGGCGCAGAGCCATCGACTTCTCGCCGCGCTTGCGGGCGTAGTCTACGAGCCAGCGCATTGCCAGAGCATTACGACGGGATGGACGAACTTCAACCGGGACCTGGTAAGTGGCACCGCCGACACGACGGGACTTTACTTCGACCAGCGGAGCGATGGCGTCGAGAGCTTTCTCGAAGATTTCCAGGGGGTCGCTGTTCTTGCGCTCTTTGACCTTGTCCAGTGCACCGTAAACGATGCGCTCGGCCACGGCCTTTTTGCCGCTTTCCATCACGTGGTTCATGAACTTGGCGAGGATTTGGGATCCGTATTTAGGATCGTCCAGAATCTCACGTTTTGCTGCTACACGACGTCTTGGCATGATAAGCCCTCAAACGGTCTTCAGGTTAGCCCGGGACGTGGGTCTGCGACCCCTGCCCGACCTTACTCTTATCGACTCAAAAAAATGGATGTGTGCAAACGGCCGATTACTTCGGACGCTTGGTACCGTACTTCGAACGACCCTGGTTACGGCCTTTAACGCCCGAAGTATCCAGAGAGCCGCGAACGGTGTGGTAACGAACACCTGGCAAGTCTTTTACACGGCCGCCACGGATCAGGACGACGCTGTGCTCTTGCAGGTTGTGGCCTTCACCGCCGATGTACGAGGAAACCTCGAAACCGTTGGTCAGGCGAACACGGCAAACCTTACGCAGTGCCGAGTTAGGTTTTTTCGGCGTGGTGGTGTACACGCGGGTGCACACGCCACGACGTTGCGGGCAGTTCTGCAGCGCAGGAACGTCGGACTTCTCGACCGAACGCTTACGCGGCTGACGTACCAGCTGGTTGATAGTTGCCATCTACTAGCTCCACTGATTGTCTTGCGACTCTATTGTCTTGCAAGAAAGCCAAAAATTGGCGAGACGGAGCCTCACCAAATTTAAGGGTACAAAAGTCTACGGAGGATCTTGCACCCAGTCAAGACGAGGCCCCGGCCATCCCCGCCCGGTCATCGGCAACAATTTATGTCGCCGACGGCCGTTCGGGGCTTGCCGGGGCCCTGCCCTGTACTTAGTTACCGCTGGAATTCAGCGCTTCGGTCAGTGCGGCTTCAACCTCACTGGCGCTCACACGCAGCGGTTTGTCGGCTTCACGGCGACGCTTGCGCTCGCTGTGGTAGGCCAGACCGGTACCGGCCGGGATCAGACGACCCACGACCACGTTCTCTTTCAGGCCGCGCAGGTAATCGCGCTTGCCAGTGACGGCCGCTTCGGTCAGTACGCGGGTGGTTTCCTGGAAGGAAGCCGCGGAGATGAACGATTCGGTCGACAGCGACGCCTTGGTGATACCCAGCAGCACGCGCGAGAACTTCGAGATGAACTTGTCTTCGCTGGCCAGACGCTCGTTCTCGACCAGTACGTGAGTCAGTTCCATCTGGTCGCCCTTGATGAAGCTGGAATCACCCGACTCGGCAATCTCGACCTTACGCAGCATCTGACGCAGGATGGTCTCGATGTGCTTGTCGTTGATCTTAACGCCTTGCAGACGGTAAACGTCCTGAATCTCGTTGACGATGTACTTCGCCAGCGCGCTCACACCCAGCAGACGCAGGATGTCGTGCGGATCGCTCGGGCCGTCGGAGATAACTTCGCCGCGGTTTACCTGTTCGCCTTCGAAGACGTTCAGGTGGCGCCACTTCGGAATCAGCTCTTCGTACGGATCGCTACCGTCGGTCGGGGTAATGACCAGACGACGCTTGCCCTTGGTCTCTTTACCGAACGCGATGGTGCCGCTGACTTCAGCCAGAATCGAGGCTTCTTTCGGACGGCGCGCTTCGAACAAGTCGGCGACGCGCGGCAGACCACCGGTGATGTCACGGGTTTTCGACGTTTCTTGCGGGATCCGCGCGATAACGTCACCAACACCGATCTGAGCACCGTCAGCCACGCCGACGAGGGCGTTGGCCGGCAGGAAGTACTGAGCCGGTACGTCGGTACCTGGCAGGTACAGGTCCTTGCCGTTGGCATCGACCATCTTGATTGCCGGACGGATTTCCTTGCCTGCGGCAGGGCGATCCTTGACGTCCAGAACTTCGATGTTGGTCAAACCCGTCAATTCGTCGGTCTGACGCTTGATGGTGATGTTTTCTTCCATGCCCACGAAGGTCACGGTACCTTTCAGCTCGGTAACGATCGGGTGGGTGTGCGGGTCCCACTTGGCGACGATGGCGCCAGCTTCGACCTTGTCACCTTCCTTGACCGAAATCACCGCACCGTAAGGCAGCTTGTAACGCTCACGCTCACGACCGAATTCATCGGCAATGGCCAGCTCGCCGGAACGCGATACGGCAACCAGGTTGCCATCGGCGCGCACGACATGCTTGAGGTTGTGCAGACGAACCATACCGCCGTTCTTCACCTGGACGCTGTCGGCAGCCGAGGTTCGGCTTGCAGCACCACCGATGTGGAACGTACGCATGGTCAGCTGGGTACCCGGCTCACCGATCGACTGTGCAGCGATAACGCCGACAGCTTCACCGATGTTGACCTGGTGACCGCGAGCCAGGTCACGACCGTAGCACTTGGCGCAGATGCCGTAGCGAGTTTCGCAGTTGATCGGCGAACGCACGATAACTTCGTCGATGCTGTTCAGCTCGATGAACTCGACCCACTGCTCGTCGACCAAGGTACCGGCCGGAACGATGACGTCCTCGGTGCCTGGCTTGAACACGTCACGGGCAATGACACGGCCCAATACGCGCTCACCCAGCGGCTCGACAACGTCACCGCCTTCGATGTGCGGCGTCATCAGCAAGCCGTGGTCGGTGCCACAGTCGATCTCGGTCACGACCAGATCCTGCGCAACGTCTACCAGACGACGAGTCAGGTAACCGGAGTTCGCAGTCTTCAGTGCGGTATCCGCCAGACCCTTACGAGCACCGTGAGTCGAGATGAAGTACTGCAGTACGCTCAGACCTTCACGGAAGTTCGCGGTGATCGGCGTCTCGATGATCGAGCCGTCCGGCTTGGCCATCAGGCCACGCATACCTGCCAGCTGACGGATCTGTGCAGCGGAACCCCGCGCACCGGAGTCAGCCATCATGTACATCGAGTTGAAGGACTCTTGCTCGACTTCGTTGCCTTCGCGGTCGATGACCTTCTCTTTCGAGAGGTTGGCCATCATCGCCTTGGACACTTCGTCGTTCGCCTTGGACCACAAGTCGATGACCTTGTTGTACTTCTCGCCCTGGGTTACCAGGCCGGAGGCGTACTGGCTCTCGATTTCCTTCACTTCGTCGGTAGCGGTACCGATGATGCGGGCTTTTTCGTCCGGGATAACGAAGTCGTTAACACCGATCGAAACGCCGGAAATGGTCGAGTAGGCAAAACCGGTGTACATCAGCTGGTCAGCGAAGATAACGGTCTCTTTCAGACCAACCACGCGGTAGCACTGGTTGATCAGCTTGGAGATCGCCTTCTTCTTCATCGGCTGGTTGACCACGTCGTACGGCAGACCTGCCGGCACAACCTGGAACAGCAGCGCACGGCCGACAGTGGTGTCGACGATACGGGTGTTCTTGGTGACGCTACCATCGCGGTCATTCACGGTCTCGTTGATACGGACCTTGATTTTCGCGTGCAGGGCAGCTTCGCCGGCGCGGAATACGCGGTCGACTTCCTGCAGGTCAGCGAATACGCGACCTTCGCCCTTGGCGTTGATGGCTTCACGGGTCATGTAGTACAGACCCAGTACAACGTCCTGCGACGGAACGATGATTGGCTCACCGTTGGCTGGCGACAGGATGTTGTTGGTCGACATCATCAGCGCGCGCGCTTCGAGCTGGGCTTCCAGCGTCAGCGGCACGTGAACGGCCATCTGGTCACCGTCGAAGTCGGCGTTGTACGCCGCACAGACCAACGGGTGCAGCTGGATCGCCTTACCTTCGATGAGCACAGGCTCGAACGCCTGGATACCCAGACGGTGAAGGGTCGGTGCACGGTTGAGCAGTACGGGGTGTTCGCGGATCACCTCGGCGAGCACGTCCCATACCTCTGGCAGCTCGCGCTCGACCATCTTCTTGGCAGCCTTGATGGTGGTCGCCAGACCACGCATTTCCAGCTTGCCGAAAATGAACGGCTTGAACAGCTCGAGGGCCATCTTCTTCGGCAGACCGCACTGGTGCAGACGCAGGGTCGGGCCTACGGTAATTACCGAACGGCCGGAGTAGTCCACACGCTTACCGAGCAAGTTCTGACGGAAACGACCTTGCTTACCTTTGATCATGTCAGCCAGGGACTTCAGCGGACGCTTGTTCGAGCCAGTGATGGCGCGACCGCGACGGCCGTTGTCCAGCAGGGCGTCGACCGCTTCCTGCAGCATGCGCTTTTCGTTGCGCACGATGATGTCCGGCGCCGACAGATCGAGCAGGCGCTTCAGACGGTTGTTACGGTTGATCACCCGACGATACAGGTCGTTCAGGTCGGAGGTCGCAAAGCGGCCGCCATCCAGCGGAACCAGCGGACGCAGGTCCGGCGGCAGTACTGGCAGGACGGTCAGGACCATCCACTCAGGCAGGTTGCCCGACCCCTGGAAAGCTTCCATCAGCTTCAGGCGCTTGGACAGCTTCTTGATCTTGGTTTCCGAGTTGGTCTGCGGAATCTCTTCGCGCAGGCGGCCAATCTCGTGCTCCAGGTCGATAGCGTGCAGCAGCTCGCGGACAGCCTCGGCACCCATGCGGGCGTCGAAATCGTCACCGAACTCTTCCAGCGCTTCGAAGTACTGCTCGTCGTTCAGCAGCTGACCCTTTTCAAGGGTGGTCATGCCTGGATCGATAACGACGTAGCTCTCGAAGTAGAGAACGCGCTCGATATCACGCAGGGTCATGTCCATCAGCAAGCCGATACGGGACGGCAGCGACTTCAGGAACCAGATGTGGGCAACCGGCGAGGCCAGTTCGATGTGCGCCATGCGCTCACGACGAACCTTGGCCAGGGCAACTTCAACGCCGCACTTCTCGCAGATCACACCGCGGTGCTTGAGGCGCTTGTACTTGCCGCACAGGCACTCGTAGTCCTTGACTGGGCCAAAGATCTTGGCGCAGAACAGGCCGTCACGCTCAGGCTTGAACGTACGGTAGTTGATGGTTTCCGGCTTCTTAACTTCACCGAACGACCACGAACGGATCATTTCAGGCGACGCCAGACCGATGCGGATGGCGTCGAACTCTTCGACTTGACCCTGGTTTTTCAGCAAATTCAGTAGGTCTTTCAAGGCCTTTCCTCCTGGCGGAGCAGGAAGCGGGCTGTGCCAGCCCCGCTCCCCTTCGCGTCACGTGTTATTCGGTTTCCAGATCGATATCGATACCGAGCGAACGGATCTCTTTGATCAACACGTTGAAGGACTCGGGCATGCCCGGCTCCATACGGTGATCGCCATCCACGATGTTCTTGTACATCTTGGTACGGCCGTTCACGTCGTCCGACTTCACTGTGAGCATTTCTTGCAGGGTGTATGCCGCGCCGTATGCTTCCAGCGCCCACACTTCCATCTCCCCGAAACGCTGACCACCGAACTGCGCCTTACCACCCAGCGGCTGCTGAGTAACCAGGCTATAGGAACCAGTGGAACGCGCGTGCATCTTGTCGTCCACCAAGTGGTTCAGCTTGAGCATGTACATGTAACCAACGGTCACAGGACGCTCGAATTTGTTGCCGGTACGGCCGTCGAACAGCACCATCTGGCCGCTTTCTGGCATGTCTGCCAGTTTCAGCATGGCCTTGATCTCGCTTTCCTTGGCACCGTCGAAGACCGGGGTAGCCATAGGCACGCCCTTCTTCAAGTTATGCGCCAGGGCAAGGATCTCTTCGTCGGTGAACTCTTCCAGGCTTTCCTGACGACCGCCGATCTCGTTGTAGATCTCGGTGAGGAACACGCGCAGCTCAGCAGCTTTGCGTTGCTCTTCGATCATCCGGTCGATCTTCTCGCCCAGGCCTTTGGCCGCAAGGCCCAGGTGGGTTTCAAGGATCTGACCAACGTTCATACGCGAAGGTACGCCCAGCGGGTTCAGTACGACGTCGACCGGAGTACCGTTGGCGTCGTGCGGCATGTCTTCGACCGGCATGATCACCGAGACCACACCTTTGTTACCGTGACGACCAGCCATCTTGTCGCCCGGCTGGATGCGGCGGCGGATAGCCAGGTAGACCTTGACGATCTTCAGTACGCCCGGTGCCAGGTCATCGCCTTGCTGCAGCTTGCGCTTCTTGTCTTCGAACTTGTCATCCAGCAGACGACGGCGATCGACGATGTAAGCCTGAGCTTTTTCCAGCTGCTCGTTCAGAGCATCTTCGGCCATACGCAGTTTGAACCACTGGCCGTGCTCCAGACCGTCCAGTACTTCGTCAGCGATCACGGTGCCTTTCTTCAGGCCCGCACCACCGTCGACCACTTGGCCGTTCAGGGCGGAACGCAGACGCTCGAAGGTTGCACCTTCGACGATGCGGAACTCTTCGTTGAGGTCCTTGCGGATCTCGTCCAGCTGCATCTTCTCGATGGCCAGGGCGCGGCTGTCGCGCTCAACGCCGTCACGGGTGAAGACCTGAACGTCGATGACAGTACCTTTGGTGCCGGTTGGCACACGCAGGGAGGTGTCTTTGACGTCGCTTGCCTTCTCACCGAAGATTGCGCGCAGCAGCTTCTCTTCCGGAGTCAGTTGGGTCTCGCCTTTCGGAGTGACCTTGCCGACCAGGATGTCGCCAGCGCCGACTTCGGCACCCACGTAGACGATACCGGCTTCGTCCAGCTTGTTCAGCGCAGCTTCACCCACGTTCGGGATGTCTGCGGTGATTTCCTCTGGGCCAAGCTTGGTGTCACGCGCCACACAGGTCAGTTCCTGGATGTGGATCGTGGTGAAGCGGTCTTCCTGAACCACACGCTCGGACAGGCAGATGGAGTCTTCGAAGTTGAAGCCGTTCCACGCCATGAACGCGATGCGCATGTTCTGACCCAGTGCCAGTTCACCCATATCGGTGGACGGGCCGTCGGCCATGATGTCGTGACGCTTGACCACATCACCTTTGCTGACCAGCGGACGCTGGTTGATGCAGGTGTTCTGGTTCGAGCGGGTGTACTTGGTCAGGTTGTAGATATCTACACCTGCTTCACCGGTCTCGACTTCGTCATCGGCAACACGCACGACGATACGGCTGGCATCGACCGAGTCGATCACGCCGCCACGACGGGCTACGACGCAGACGCCGGAGTCACGGGCAACGTTGCGTTCCATGCCGGTACCTACCAGCGGCTTGTCAGCGCGCAGGGTCGGTACAGCCTGACGCTGCATGTTCGAACCCATCAGTGCACGGTTGGCGTCGTCGTGTTCGAGGAACGGAATCAGCGACGCTGCGACCGAGACAACCTGCTTCGGCGAAACGTCCATCAAGGTGACGTCTTCCGGCGCCTTGACGGTGAATTCGTTCAGGTGACGAACCGCTACCAGCTCATCGATCAGTTGCTTCTTCTCGTTCATCGCGGCCGAAGCCTGGGCGATGACGTGATCCGCTTCTTCAATGGCCGACAGGAACACGATGTCGTCGCTGACCACGCCTTCCTTCACCACGCGGTACGGGCTTTCCAGGAAGCCGTACTGGTTGGTGCGGGCATAGGCTGCCAGGGAGTTGATCAGACCGATGTTCGGACCTTCAGGGGTCTCGATCGGGCACACGCGGCCGTAGTGGGTCGGGTGTACGTCACGGACTTCGAAGCCAGCACGCTCACGGGTCAGACCGCCAGGGCCGAGTGCAGAAACACGGCGCTTGTGGGTGATCTCGGAGAGCGGGTTGTTCTGGTCCATGAACTGCGACAGCTGGCTGGAACCGAAGAACTCTTTCACCGCCGCCGCTACCGGCTTGGCGTTGATCAGGTCTTGCGGCATCAGGCCTTCGCTTTCAGCCATCGACAGACGTTCCTTGACCGCACGCTCCACGCGCACCAGGCCAACACGGAACTGGTTCTCGGCCATCTCGCCGACGCAACGTACGCGACGGTTACCCAGGTGGTCGATGTCGTCGACGATACCTTTGCCGTTACGGATGTCGACCAGGGTCTTGAGGACCTCGACGATGTCTTCCTTGCTCAGCACGCCCGAACCTTCGATCTCGGTACGACCGATACGACGGTTGAACTTCATGCGGCCTACGGCGGACAGGTCGTAACGCTCGGCGCTGAAGAACAGGTTGTTGAACAGGGTCTCGGCAGCATCCTTGGTTGGCGGCTCGCCTGGACGCATCATGCGATAGATCTCGACCAGGGCTTCCAGCTGGTTGCTGGTGGTGTCGATCTTCAGGGTGTCGGAGATGAACGGACCGCAATCGATGTCGTTGGTGTACAGGGTCTCGATACGGACGACCTGCGCCTTGGCGACCTTGATCAGCAGCTCGGTGGTCATCTCGGTGTTGCACTCGGCGAGGATCTCGCCGGTAGCCGGATGAACGATAGCCTTGGCAGTGGTGCGGCCCAGGACGTATTCCATAGGAACGTCGAGCTGCTTGACGCCGGCTTTCTCGAGCTGGTTGATGTGGCGCGCAGTGATACGGCGACCCTGCTCGACAATGACCTTGCCGGTTTCGTCATGGATGTCCATGACCGCGACTTCACCACGCAGACGCTGTGGCACCAGTTCCAGGCTCAGTTTTTCGCCGGAAACGTGGAACACGTTGGTGGTGTAGAAGGTGTTCAGAACCTCTTCGGTGCTGTAACCCAGTGCGCGCAGCAGTACCGAGGCCGGCAGTTTGCGGCGACGGTCGATACGCACAAACACGCAGTCCTTCGGGTCGAACTCGAAGTCCAGCCAGGAACCGCGGTAAGGAATGATGCGAGCGGAGTACAGCAGCTTGCCGGAGCTGTGCGTCTTGCCACGGTCGTGGTCGAAGAACACACCAGGCGAACGGTGCAGCTGGGAAACGATCACACGCTCGGTACCGTTGATTACGAAGGTACCGTTCTCAGTCATCAGGGGGATTTCACCCATGTAGACTTCTTGCTCTTTGATGTCCTTGATCGCTTTGTTCGACGATTCCTTGTCGAAGATGATCAGGCGCACCTTGACCCGCAGTGGGACCGCGAAGGTCACGCCACGCAGGACACATTCCTTCACATCGAAGGCGGGTTCGCCCAGGCGATAGCCTACGTACTCCAGGGCAGCATTGCCGGAGTAGCTGATGATCGGGAATACCGATTTGAAGGCCGCGTGCAGGCCGACGTCGCGGAACTGATCCTTGGATGCTCCCGCTTGCAGGAATTCGCGATACGAATCCAGCTGGATGGCCAGGAGGTAAGGCACATCCATGACGTCCGGCAACTTGCTAAAGTCCTTGCGGATACGTTTTTTCTCAGTGTATGAGTAAGCCATCAGCGTTCCCCAGCTTGGTCACCTGCTTGTTTGGCTTCTCCCGGCGGGAGCAGCCAGAAAATCGTGCAAACCCCTTGGTTTGCGCCACCCACATGGGTGTCTTGCAGCTCGCTATCGGGGCCGATCTGATCGGCCACCAATAACGGAAAAAGGCCGGTGGCATAAGCCACCAGCCATCAGCCTTGTGCTCAACGCTCAGGCTGGCATCGCAAAGTCGAAATTACTTCAGCTCGACTTTAGCGCCTGCTTCTTCCAGCTTCTTCTTAGCGTCTTCAGCGGCTTCTTTCGAAACGCCTTCAGCTACGACCTGAGGAGCGCCGTCGACTTTCTCTTTGGCTTCTTTCAGGCCCAGACCGGTCAGTTCACGAACGGCCTTGATCACGTTTACTTTCTTCTCACCGGCTTCAAGCAGAACAACGTTGAATTCGGTTTGCTCTTCAACAACGGCAGCAGCAGCAGCTGGGCCAGCAGCGGCAACAGCAGCGGTAACGCCGAAGGTTTCTTCCATAGCTTTGATCAGCTCAACAACTTCCAGAACGGTTTTCTGGCCGATTGCTTCGATGATTTGCTCGTTAGTCAGGGACATGACTTAAATCCTGTATTGGGGTGACAGCCTTCGCAGCCATCAAATTAAACAAATGATTTTGAAAGAGGTTACGCCGCCTTAGGCAGCAGCAGCTTCTTTCTGGTCGCGAACGGCCGCCAGAGTACGAGCCAGCTTGCTGGTAGCGCCTTGAATCACGCTCATCAGACGTGCGATAGCTTCGTCACGGGTCGGCAAGGTAGCCAGTACATCGATCTGGTTGGCGGCAATGAACTTGCCGTCAAACGCAGCTGCCTTGATCTCGAACTTGTCCTGACCCTTGGCGAACTCTTTGAACAGACGAGCAGCAGCGCCCGGGTGTTCGTTGGAGAAAGCGATCAGGGTCGGGCCAGTGAAGGCGTCGTTGAGGACACTGAATTCAGTATCAGCAACAGCGCGCTTGAGCAGGGTGTTACGTACGACACGTACGTAAACGCCAGCTTCACGAGCCTCTTTACGGAGTCCGGTCATTGCGCCTACAGTCACACCACGGGCATCAGCCACGACAGCGGACAGAGCGACTTTGGCAGCCTCGTTGACTTCAGCGACGATGGCCTTCTTGTCTTCGAGTTTAATTGCCACGGGTTTACTCCTGGTTTCTACCGTTTCATCTGGCCGAAGCCGGATGTCGTTTTGGTGTCTGATTCGATAACGAATCGGGAGCACCATCTGCGTAGGCTGGTGGTTTAAGACTTGCGTCGCCTACGGTCTTGGATAGCCCCCGCCAGGCAGGGACCCCAATTTTTGCTGGCAGCACGACACGTCGTGCCGCCATGGTCTTACGCGTTCAGCGAACCTTGGTCGATGACCAGGCCTGGGCCCATGGTGGTGCTCAGGGTAACGCGCTT
Source organism: Pseudomonas sp. 39004 (assembly GCF_028682155.1). Lineage (NCBI taxonomy): Bacteria > Pseudomonadati > Pseudomonadota > Gammaproteobacteria > Pseudomonadales > Pseudomonadaceae > Pseudomonas > Pseudomonas sp. 39004. The sequence continues at coordinate 828 of NZ_JANIAG010000127.1, read as the reverse complement.
GACGTAAATACCTTTCGAAGAAGCTGGCTTGATACGCTTCAGATCAGCGATCAGGGCTTCAACGTTTTCCTTCAGCTTGACGGCTTCGAAGCCGACTTTGCCAACGGAGGTGTGAATGATACCGTTCTTGTCGGTACGGTAGCGAACCTGACCAGCCTTGGCGTTTTTGACAGCGCCGGCTACGTCTGGAGTCACGGTACCAACTTTCGGGTTAGGCATCAGGCCGCGAGGACCCAGAACCTGACCCAGCTGACCTACAACGCGCATGGCATCAGGCGATGCGATAACAACGTCATAGTTCAGGTCGCCGGCTTTCATTTCAGCAGCCAGATCGTCCATACCTACACGGTCAGCGCCGGCAGCCAGAGCGGCCTCAGCAGCTGGACCCTGGGTGAAGACGGCAACGCGTACGGTCTTGCCAGTGCCGTGTGGCAGCACAGTAGCGCTACGAACGACCTGGTCGGATTTACGCGGGTCAACGCCGAGATTGACGGCAACGTCGAAGGATTCGCTGAACTTCACGGTGGACAGTTCGGCCAGCAGCACGGCTGCTTCTTCGAAGTTGTAGACTTTGCCAGCTTCGATTTTCGAAGCAATAGCCTTTTGGCGCTTGGTCAGCTTAGCCATTACACACCCTCCACGTTCAGGCCCATGCTGCGGGCAGAGCCAGCGATGGTGCGTACAGCAGCGTCCAGGTCAGCAGCGGTCAGATCAGCCTGTTTGGCCTTGGCGATATCTTCGAGCTGAGCACGGGTCACGGTACCGACTTTGACGGTGTTCGGGCGAGCCGAACCACTGGTCAGGCCAGCAGCTTTCTTCAGCAGAACC
>NZ_JANIAG010000126.1:0-16564 GCF_028682155.1 Pseudomonas sp. 39004 | reverse complement strand
CCAAAAATCTCAATGCATGAATATCGCAATCAGGATAATCACCGGAATCGGCACCCCAATCATCCACAGCAGTAATGAGCGCATGATGTTTCTCCTTACTTAACGTTGAATGGTACGACGCGCGGTATAGTCCACCCCTTCCCCTTCCAGCCATACAACGCGATCACGCTGACGGCCACCGAGCAGCGCGGCGAGGCTGGCGAAGAATGCCCCACACAGCAGTGCGACGAAGGTCCACAGGGCCGTCCAGGCCGCCACTTTGGCTGCCGTATCAGCGGCTTGCTGCACCTCTACCTTGGCCTGTTGAACCTGAGCGAACACTTGATCGACCCGTGCCTCGGCCTCGGCCTGGCTCAGGCGGGTACGCTGGGCCACCAGTTGCGCCAGGTAAGCGCGGTCACCTTCGGCCAGCGTCCCTTGCGCGATGGACTTGGCAATAATGCGCGCCGCAATACCATTGGCTGCGTCGTCACTGACAGGTGCCGGGCCATCATTGCGGAACAGGCTGTCAACGAAATAGGCATTGGGATCAGGCTTTGGCGCCATGCTGGCAGCAGCCCCTACCGCGCTTGCCCCGGCCTGTGCACCGGCAGTGGCAAGGCCACCAGCGGTGCTCAGGATCAACATGGCCGCCACCAGCGTGGCCACTGCCCAGGCAAGGAAGCCATGGGCCGTATCACGAAAATACACTTCATCACCGTGCAGATTGGCCCACTTCACCCGCAGCCGACCGGCGATATAGCCGCCCAAGCCTGAGGCGAAGATCTGTGTCAGTAGCAGCCAGATGATCGCCGAAACACCCAGGGTCTGGGCGCTGGCACCTTCATCAGCCCAGGGCGAGGTAGCCGCGAAGCCTAGCCCCGCACCCAGCACCACAAGGATCAATGACAACGCGGCAGCCGCTGCGGCCCCCGCGAAAATGGCCGCCCAGGACACGCCAGAGCGATGCTGTGAATCGACATACGGGTAATCGGCAGAGGGGATCATGGTTTTTCGCCTTTGTAGTGATCGACAAGTCCGTTCGCCCTAGAGCCGGTGCAGGGGATGTGCCAGTTGTGTCAAAAAATGACACTCAACTGAATCAATGACTTAAATCACTGGCCCAACCAAGGACCGTGCAAAATGCCGGATTCACCACACGCCAACGCCGTGTTCTGCAATGCCGGTTGATCTGGCACTATCTGCCCATGACCTCCCAGTACCCAACCGACGGCCCGCAGCAAACGCCCATCACCGCCGAAACCGTGATGCGCTACCACTTGTGCTGGAAGCACCGCGACCTCGACGGCGTGATGGCGCTCTACCACCCCGACGTCCAGTACCACGACTTCTTCCAGAACCGCGTGCTCGGCTTCGACGCCCTGCGCGACTACGTGAGCGTCTGCCTGCCCCATGAAGCCGGCGAGGACATCGTCCACAGCGACCGAATCCGCGTCGATGGCTGCACTGCGTTCATCCAGTACCAGGTCACGGTGCAGGGTGGTGAAGGCCTGGTGGCGTTCCAGTCCAGCGAGGCGATCACCGTCAAGGACGGGCTGATCTGGCGCGTCAACGAATACGCCACGCTGGTCCGACAGAACAACCGAGAGCAAGCCGGCAGCGGCCCGCGTCCGGCCACCAGCCGACTGGGCCTTTCACCGCGCCAGCTGTCAACCATGGCCCAGGACCTGGAGAGCTACTTCCAGCGTCAACGCCCCTACCTCGACCCTGAACTGGACTTGCAGCAGGTCGCCGATGCCAGCGGCTACAGCCGCAACCAGATTTCCTACCTGCTCAACCAGGTGCTTGGCCAAAGCTTCTACCGCTACGTGAACCAGGCGCGGCTACAGCACCTGATGGCCAGCCTGAACGACGACAGCGTCGAGGCAACGATCGATGAGCTGGCGTTCAGCGCGGGCTTCAATTCGCTATCGGCGTTCTACAAGTGCTTCCGTGAACAGACCGGGCTCACACCCAAGGCCTACCTCAAGCAAATTTCCCTGCGTGCACGCACGTAAGACAGCCCTCCCCAAACGCCACTAGGATCGCCCACAGACCTTGACGGATGTGGAGCCGAACCTGATGCAACCCCTGCGCACGCTCAGCCTGTGGATGGACCAGCTCGACGAGCCGCTGTGCGCGCGCCCGGCACTGCGCGACGACCTTGACGTTGACGTGTGCATCATCGGCGCCGGCTACACCGGCCTGTGGACCGCGTACTACCTCAAGCGCCAGGCGCCCCAGCTGAACATTGCCGTGATCGAAGCCAACATCGCCGGCTTCGGCGCCTCTGGGCGCAATGGCGGCTGGCTGATGGGCAACCTGCTCGGCGAAGACCGCTTGCTTGCCGCGCTGTCGCCGCAACAACGCCGCGTCAGCATCGACCTGCTGCATGGCATCCCCGATGAAGTCCACACCGTGCTGCAACGCGAAGCCATCGACTGCGACTACCGCAAAGGTGGCGTGCTGTACTGCGCCGCCCGCTACCCGGAACAGGAACGCAGCCTGCGTGCCTACCTCGACGACCTGTACCGCCAGGGCATGACCGAGGATGATTACCGCTGGCTGCGCCCCGAGCAACTGGACGCACAACTGCGGGTGAGCAACGCCTACGGCGCGATCTACAGCCCGCACACCGCGACCATCCAGCCCGCCAAGCTGGCCCGTGGCCTGGCCCGAGCGGTAGAGGCGCTGGGCGTGCCGATCTACGAGAACACCCCTGCCATCGACTGGCAGCCCGGTGAAGTTCGCACCCCCTTGGCGCGCATCCGCTGCCAGTGGACGGTGCCCGCCGTGGAAGGTTATGCCGCCAGCCTGCCACCTTTGGGCAAGCATCAGCTACCGGTGCAGAGCTTGCTGGTGGCGACCGAGCCACTGCCCGATTCGACCTGGGAGCAGATCGGCCTGGCCCAGGGCCAAGCCTTCAGCGAAAGCAGCCGTCAGGTTACCTACGGCCAGCGCACCGCCGACAACCGCCTGGTGTTCGGCGCCCGTGGCGGCTATCGCTTCGGTGGCCGCCTGCGCGAAGACTTCACCCTGACCGAAGCCGAAGTCGAACTGCGCCGCTACCTGTTCAGCGAGCTGTTCCCGCAGCTCAAGCATGTGCGCATCACCCACTCCTGGGGCGGCAACCTGGGCATGGCCCGACGCTTCCGACCGCACATGCTGTGCGACCGCCAGCGCGGCATCGCCTTGGCCGGCGGCTACGGCGGCGAGGGGGTCGGCGCCACCAACCTTGGCGGGCGGACGTTGGCGGCACTGATCCTCAACCAGCACAACGCACTGACCGCGCAACCCTGGGTACTCGACAACCGCCCGTTGTCGAGCCTGGCCAGCTGGCCACCCGAGCCCTGCCGCTGGTTGGGCTACAACGCGATCATCCAGAGTTTCGTCCACGAGGACCGCACCCTCGCCAACCGCGCCAGCGCACCGTGGCGGCGGCGCCTGGCCAGCTCACTGGCAGACTTCATGGAAGGCTTCATGCACTGACTTACCGTTCACCTACACAGGATCCACCGGTCATGAGCATCACTCACTTCAAACACACCGAAAGCGCCGTTCTTGAAAGCTCCAACCCGGTCGCAGTGCCGCTCGGCGAGCCCGTGGCGGTGGCCTCGGTCACCTGCGTGGAGCGCAGCGATGGCGTCGAAACCGGCATCTGGGAGTGCAGCCCCGGGCGCTGGCGACGGCAGATCGTGCAACAAGAGTTCTGCCACATCATCAAGGGCCGCTGCACCTTCACCCCCGACGGTGGCGAGCCCCTCTACATAGAAGCCGGAGACGCACTGACGCTACCGGCCAACAGCACCGGCACCTGGGACATCCTGGAGACCGTGCGCAAGACTTACGTGCTTATTTTCTGATCCGCTGATCGCCTGCCTTCGATAACAACAGACAAAGCAAGGTAAACCCGACATGCGCACCCTTCTTCTTGCACCTCTGATGCTGGCCGTCAGCATGGCCAACGCCGCCGACACGGTGAAGATCTACAACTGGTCCAGCTACGTCGCGCCCGACACCCTGAAGCACTTTCAGCAAACCACCGGCATCAATCCCACCTACGACGTGTACGACAGCAACGAAACCCTCGATGGCAAGCTGATGACCGGTAATTCCGGCTACGACGTGGTGTTTCCGTCCAACCACTTCATGGCCCGGCAGATCCAGGGCAAGGCCCTGAAGAAGCTGGACAAGTCGCAGTTGCCCAACTGGCAAAATCTCAACCCGGTGCTGCTCAAGGCACTGGAGGTCAACGACCCGGGCAACCAGTACGGCTTCCCGTACCTCTGGGGCAGTACGGGCATTGGCTACAACATCGACAAGGTCAAGGCCGTGCTCGGCGACAACGCGCCGCTGGACTCATGGGACCTGATCTTCAAGCCCGAGTACATGAGCAAGCTGAAAAGCTGCGGCGTCGCGGTGCTGGACAACGGCCCCGAGCTGCTGCCGATTGCCCTGCATTACCTGGGCTTGCCGCATCACAGCCAGGACCCGAAGGACTACGAGAAGGCCAAGGACTTGCTGATGAAGGTGCGGCCGTACATCAGCTACTTCCATTCATCCAAGTACACCGGTGACCTGGCCAATGGCGATATCTGCGTGGTGGTGGGCTTCTCCGGTGATGTGCTGCAGGCGAAAAACCGCGCTGATGAAGCGAAGAATGGGGTGAAGGTGGGGTATTCGATCCCCAAGGAAGGCGCGCCGATGTGGTTCGACATGGTTGCCATGCCGGCCGATGCCCCGGATGAGAAGGCGGGTTATGCCTACATGAATTATCTGCTGCAACCGGAGGTGATGGCCAACATCAGTAACCACGTGCAGTACGCCAACGGTAACCTCAAGGCTGACGGCCTGGTGGACCCGGCGATGAAGGGCAATACAATGATTTACCCCAGTGACGAAGTGATGGGCAAGCTGTATGCGCTGGAGGCGATGCCGGCCAAGCTCGACCGCATTCGCACGCGGATCTGGACCAGTATCAAAGCCGGAAACTGACAACAGCTGCAAGCTTCAAGCTTCAAGCTTCAAGCCGCAAGCTACAAGAAAGGCGGGCCAATACAGGCTCGCTTCCACTTGTAGCTTCCAGCTTGAGGCTCGAAGCTGCTTTTAGTGGTGCTCGCGAGTAGCGCGGAATTTCACATCCGGCCAGCGCTCTTCCATCAACGCCAGGTTGACCCGGGTCGGCGCCAGGTAGGTCAGGTGGCCGCCACCGTCGATGGCCAGGTTCTCCATGGCCTTGGTCTGGAATTCCTCAAGCTTCTTCTTGTCATCACAGCTGATCCAGCGCGCCGACCACACGGTGATCGGCTCGTAGGCGCACTCGACTTTGTACTCTTCCTTCAAGCGGCTGGCGACTACGTCGAACTGCAGCACACCGACCGCACCGAGGATGATGTCGTTGCTGCGCTCGGGGAAGAACACCTGGGTCGCCCCCTCTTCGGCCAGCTGCTGCAGGCCCTGGCGCAGCTGCTTGGACTTGAGCGGGTCCTTCAGGCGCACACGGCGGAACAGCTCCGGAGCAAAGTGCGGGATACCGGTGAAGCCCAGTGCTTCGCCTTCGGTGAAGGTGTCGCCGATCTGGATGGTGCCGTGGTTGTGCAGGCCGATGATATCGCCGGCAAAGGCTTCTTCCAGCTGCTCGCGCTCGGACGAGAAGAAGGTCAGTGCGTCACCGATGCGCAGGTCCTTGCCGGTACGCACGTGGCGCATCTTCATGCCCTTCTCGTACTTGCCCGAGCAGATGCGCATGAAGGCGATACGGTCACGGTGTTTCGGGTCCATGTTCGCCTGGATCTTGAACACGAAGCCTGTGAACTTCTCTTCTACCGGCTCCACGGTACGCTCGTGCGCCACACGGGCCAGCGGGCGCGGCGCCCAGTCGACAACGGCGTCGAGCACATGGTCGACACCGAAGTTGCCCAGTGCGGTACCGAAGAACACTGGGGTCAGTTGGCCGTTGATGAACTCGTCCTGATCGAATTCATGGCAGGCGCCCTGCACCAGCTCAAGCTGTTCGAGGAAGCGATCATATTCGTCACCCAGGTGCGCACGCGCTTCATCGGAATCAAGCTTCTCGATGATTTTTACCTCGGTACGCTCATGGCCGTGGCCCGGGGTGTAGACGATGATGTAGTCGCCGGCCAGGTGGTACACACCCTTGAAGTCGCGGTAGCAACCGATCGGCCAGGTGATTGGCGCGGCCTTGATCTTCAGCACCGCCTCGATTTCGTCGAGCAGTTCGATCGGGTCGCGGATATCACGGTCGAGTTTGTTGATGAAGCTGACGATGGGCGTGTCACGCAGGCGGCAGACGTCCATCAGGGCGATGGTCCGCGGCTCTACACCTTTACCGCCGTCGAGCACCATCAGCGCCGAGTCCACCGCGGTCAGGGTGCGGTAGGTGTCTTCCGAGAAGTCTTCGTGGCCGGGGGTGTCGAGCAGGTTGATCATGTGCTCGCGGTACGGGAACTGCATCACCGAGGTGGTGATGGAGATGCCGCGCTGCTTCTCCATTTCCATCCAGTCGGAGGTGGCGTGGCGGTCGGACTTGCGCGACTTCACGGTACCGGCGACGGCAATGGCCTTGCCCATCAGCAGGAGCTTCTCGGTGATGGTGGTCTTACCGGCGTCGGGGTGGGAAATAATTGCGAAAGTGCGGCGCTTCGCGACTTCGGCGGCCTGGTTGGTCATGGGAAATCGCCTGACTGGGGGATTCGAAAAGGGGCAATATCATACCTGAGTTTGGCCGGGGACCAAAATCTGGGCGTGCATTTCGGCAGTTTTCGTCGGCTGTGAGATCGAGCGCCGCCCGCGCGGCGCATCGCGAGCGAAGCTCGCTCCTACATTCGTTTCGGGCCAATTATTCCTGAAACATTGGCGCGCGGCCCCTTGGTGTCCGCCGAAATATCGCGTCGGACCAACAAGGCGGTCGCGCGCGTTGGCATAGGCGTTACTGGCCCGAAACGAATGTAGGAGCGAGCTTCGCTCGCGATGCGCCGCGCGGGCGGCGCTCGATTTCAACAACGATGAAAATCTACCGTCGTCCACTTTGTTACCACCAACCCTGCCTCCTTTGAGAAAAATCCCTACCAATTTGGATCCTGAATAAAAACCCCGCCATATCAGACAATTCAGTGCCCGGAAGTAAAATTTACGATTATTTCTCGTGCAAAATTTGCACATGCCCAGTGATTAACACTGGCCAAATGCCGCCTCAGATGGGAACCTTTACGCCCTCGGAGACGTCCACTCCCCTGCAACCCGCTTCGCTTGGGGACTGGTTTCATCAGCTTTTTCGGGCCCGACGGGGTTCGGCTCATGGCCTGATCGCTGCCTTGCGCACGCATCACGCTGCTACTCGCGAACACACCCACCGCCGCCAGTGATGGCCGGCAAAAAAAGAAGTGTGCTCGCCGACAACACAAGGAGTCCGCCTGTGGCTACACGCTACGGAAAAGGGCTGTTGGGATGCGCCACCGTGCTCGTCATCCTGGCCCTGCTGATCCACTGGATCGGCATCGACACGATCGCGCGTTACCGCGACGATCTTGGGTTCTACCTGCAAGCGCACCTGGTACTGGTGCTGGCTTCGATGGCGGCGGCGTTGGCCGTGGGCATCCCCGCAGGCATTGCGTTAAGTCGACCGCACCGGGTCGACAAAGCCGAACGCTTCATGCAGTTCTTCAACGTTGGCAACACCATTCCCCCTCTGGCCGTTCTGGCCATCGCGCTCAGTATCCTGGGCATCGGCGCCGGGCCCGCGATCTTCGCGCTGTTCCTCGCCTCCCTCCTGCCCATCGTGCGCAACACCTACGAGGGCCTGAAAAACGTCCCCGCCTCGCTCAAGGAAGCCGCCACCGGCATCGGCATGACCCCGCGCCAGCAACTGTGGCAGGTGGAATTGCCCAATGCCGTGCCGATCATCGTCGGCGGTGTGCGTGTGGCCCTGGCCCTGAACGTAGGCACCGCGCCCCTGGCGTTCCTGATCGGCGCCAACAGCCTGGGCAGCCTGATCTTCCCTGGCATCGCCCTGAACAACCAGCCGCAGCTGCTGCTGGGCGCCGCTTGTACGGCGCTGCTGGCACTGCTGCTCGACGCGCTGGTGAGCTTCTCCAGCAGGCGCTGGCTGGAACGTGGCCTGGCCCAATAAGAAGAGGGAACGTATGAAGAAGAGAATCGCCTTGCTGCTGGGCGCGGCCCTGCTGTTCGCAGGGTTTGCCCAGGCAGCGGACAAACCGCTGATCCGCATCGGTGCGCGGGTGTTCACCGAACAGACCGTGCTTGCCGAAATCACCGCCCAATACCTGCGCGCAAACGGCTTCGATGTGCGCGTGACCACCGGCCTTGGCAGCAACATCGCCCGCCAGGCACAAGAGACCGGCCAGCTCGACCTGATGTGGGAGTACACCGGTGTATCGCTGGTGTCATACAACCACATCGACGAACGCATGCCCAACGCCGAGGCCACCTACGCCAAGGTCAAGGCACTGGACGCGAAAAAGGGCCTGATCTGGCTGACCCCCTCGAACTTCAGCAACACCTATGCCCTGGGCCTGCCCAAGCAAGTGGCCGAAGCCTACCCGCAGGTGAACTCGATCAGCGACCTCAACCAGGTGCTGCGTGATGAACACGACCGCACCCACCTGGTGGCCCTGGACACCGAGTTCGCCAACCGCCCTGATGGCCTGGTAGGCCTGCGCGAGCTGTACGGCTTGCCGCTGGACCGCCGCAACATCCGCCAGATGGATGGCGGCCTGGTGTACACGGCCATGCGCAACAACCAGGTGTTCGCCGGCCTGGTCTACACCACGGACGGGCGCCTGAACGCCTTCGACCTCAAGCTGCTGGACGACGACAAGCACTACTTCCCCGACTACACCGCCGCCCCGGTGGTGCGCAAAGCCGTGCTCGACGCCAACCCCAACCTGGCCACCCTGCTCAAGCCGCTGGCCGAGCAGCTCGACGACGAAACCATGCGCCAGCTCAACGCCCAAGTCGACGTCGAACACCAGAACCCCACCGCCGTGGCCGCAGCCTTCCTGCGTGAGCATCCTTTGAAGGAGGTACAGCCATGAGCCTGCTCGACACCTTCGCCCACCTCGACTGGGCCCAGGTCCTGCAACTGACCTGGCAACACATCATGCTGGTCGGCATCGCCGTCAGCCTGGCCATCCTCGTCGGCGTGCCACTGGGCATCCTGATGACGCGCTTCCCGGCCGTCGCAGGCCCGCTGCAGGCCAGCGCCACGGTGCTGCTGACCATTCCCTCGATCGCCCTGTTCGGTCTGCTGCTGCCGTTCTATTCCAAGTTCGGCCAAGGCCTCGGCCCGCTGCCGGCGATCACTGCGGTATTCCTCTATTCACTGCTGCCGATCCTGCGCAACACCTACCTCGCCCTGACCAACGTCGAGCCCGGTATCCGTGAAGCCGCGCGGGGTATCGGCATGACCTTCGGCCAACGCCTGCGCATGGTCGAACTGCCGATTGCGGTGCCGGTGATCCTCGCCGGCGTGCGCACCGCCGTGGTGATGAACATCGGCGTGATGACCATCGCCGCGACCATCGGTGCCGGTGGCCTGGGCGTGCTCATCCTGACCTCCATCAGCCGCAGCGACATGTCGATGTTGCTGGTCGGCGCCGTGCTGGTCAGCCTGCTGGCGATCATCGCCGACCTGCTCCTGCAAACCCTGCAACGTGCCCTGACTCCAGAAGGACTGCGCTCATGATCGAACTCAAGAACCTCAGCAAAACCTTCAACGTCAACGGCAAGGATGTCAAAGCCGTCGACGCGGTCAGCCTGACTGTCAACGAAGGCGAAATCTGCGTATTCCTCGGCCCCTCGGGCTGCGGCAAGAGCACCACGCTGAAAATGATCAACCGCCTGATCACGCCCACCTCCGGCCAGGTGTTCATCAATGGCGAAGACACCAGCGGGCTGGACGAAGTCACCCTGCGCCGCCACATCGGCTACGTGATCCAGCAGATCGGCCTGTTCCCCAACATGACCATCGAGGAGAACATCACCGTGGTCCCGCGCCTGCTCGGCTGGGACAAGCAGAAGTGCCACGACCGCGCCCGCGAGCTGATGCACATGATCAAGCTCGAGCCAAAGCAGTACCTGCAGCGCTACCCGCGTGAGCTTTCCGGTGGCCAGCAGCAGCGTATCGGCGTGATCCGTGCGCTGGCTGCCGACGCGCCGGTGCTGTTGATGGACGAGCCGTTCGGCGCAGTCGACCCGATCAACCGCGAGATGATCCAGAACGAGTTCTTCGAGATGCAGCGGGCGTTGAACAAGACCGTGATCATGGTCAGCCACGACATCGACGAAGCGCTCAAGCTGGGCGACAAGATCGCCATCTTCCGTGCCGGCAAGCTGTTGCAGCTGGACCACCCGGACACCCTGCTGGCGCACCCGGTGGATGACTTCGTCAGCAACTTCGTCGGCCAGGACAGTACCTTGAAACGCCTGTTGCTGGTGCGTGCCGAAGACGCGGCGGACAACGCCCCGTCAGTCAGCCCGGACACGCCGGTGAGCGATGCGCTGGAGCTGCTGGACGAGCACGACCGCCGCTACGTGGTGGTGACCGATGCGCAGAACAAGGCGCTGGGCTATGTGCGCCGGCGCGACATGCACCGCCAGCAAGGGGCCTGTGGCGACTTCCTGCGCCAGTTCAATGCCACCGCATCGCACGATGAGAACCTGCGCATCCTGCTGTCGCGGATGTACGAGTTCAACCGGGCGTGGTTGCCGGTACTGGATGCCGAGCAGGTGTTTTTGGGCGAGGTGACGCAGGAGTCGATTGCGGCTTACTTGAGCTCGGGGCGATCACGCGGGGCGAAGACCAGCATCGTGTCGCCGGCTGAGGCGGTGGTTTCCTGATTTTTGGGGGGCGCTTTGCGCCCCTTTCCGACCGGTCCGGCGCCCCGGCAAGGCCGCTCCTACACACATCTGTGGGGAGCGGGCTTGCCCCGAGAATGGGACGACGCTGTATCAGAACCCTACACTGGCCTGCACATAAAAGGTCCGAGGCTCACCCACATAGAGGCCAGCATTGTTGTCGCTGGAGCGGGTGAAGTACTGCTTGTCGAACAGGTTCTTCACCCCCGCCGCCACCTTCAGGTTGGCCATCTGCGCCCCGAAGTCATACCCCCCACGGGCATGCCAGGTCACGTAACCCGGAATATCCCCATACTGCCCATCGGCACTCGGCTCGGTGATGTAGTCACCATTGAAGCTGCCATCACTATTGATCCCGGTGCCCGGTGCACGCTGCTTGGATTGGGCATAGGCGTCCAGGTTCCAGGTCCAGCGGTTGATCGCATAGCGCACGCCGGCAGTGGCCACCTGGCGTGAGTAGAACGGCAGGTCACGTCCCTTGAAGCCGGGAATCTCCCCCTCGTATGTGGCGCGGGTATAGGTGTAGCCGCCATTCACCGACAAGCCTTCGAGCCGCGGGTCCAGGCCGGCCAGGTCATAACGCACCGACGCTTCGATACCCTGGTGCTTGGTGGCGCCCAGGTTGGTCCAGCCGACATCGTTGCTGATGTACTGCAGCTCGTCATCGAAGTCGATGTAGAACGCGGTCAGTTCACCGGCGAAGCCGCCGTTGTCATAGCGCGTACCCACTTCATAAGTCTTGGCCTTTTCCGGTTCCAGCCCGTTGGCCGTGCTGTTGCCGGTACCGCCCTGGCCCAGCTGGAAGTACTGCAGGCTGCCGAACGAGGTCTCGTAGTTGGCGAACACCTTCCAGGCATCGGAGAGGTGGTACATCACGCTCAGTGCCGGCAGCGGTTCGTTGCTGGTGATGCTGCGCTTCTTCTCTGCCACCGGGCGGTTGTTGGCGTCCAGCACCGGGCGGTCGCGCCAGTCGGTGTTGATGTGCTCGAAGCGGATGCCTGGGGTGATGGTCCAGTTGCCGACGTCGATCTTGTCGTCGATGTAGTAGGCGCTGGCCTCGGTGCCGCCGCTACGGTCCTGGAACACATGGCCGTCAGAGGTCGGGGTGGGCGTCGGCACGTTGTCGATCAGCGCCAGGCGGGTCGACTGCTCGCGCATGGCCTCTTTCAGGTAGCGGTAACCCACACTGACTTCCTGGGTAGTGGGGCCGGCGAAGAAGATCCGCGACAGGCGCGGTTCGATGGCGAAGGTGTGGTAGTTGCGCGGGTACGACGACAGGGTCTTCATGTCACGCGAGGCGATGGCGCTGCCACGGAAGCTGTCGGTGTAGTAGGTCAGCACTTCGAACTGGGTAGCGTCGTCGAGCTGGCGCTGCCACTTGAACGACACATCCTTGCGCCGGCCGGCGAAGTAGTCGTAGTCGCGCAGCGACTGGTACGGGTTGCTGTCGTACTGGGCCTGGGTCAGGCCACCGGGCATGTCGGCACGGCCATCGTAGTAATGGAAGTTGAGCCAGAACTCGTCAACGTCAGTCGGGGCCCAGTGGGTCTTGAGGATCACGTCGTCGATGTCGTTGCCGTTGTTGCTCTCGCGGTAACCGTTGCCGTTCACCCCGGTGTACAGCAGCGCCACGCCCATGCCGTTGTCGGCGGTGCCGCCGACGAAGGCCGACTCGGTGTGCTTCCAGCCGCCATGCTGCGAGGTTTCCAGGGTGGTGGAAAGCTCAGCCGAGGCCTTCTCGGGGATCGCCCGGGTGACGAAGTTGATCACCCCGCCGACGTTCTGCGGGCCGTAGCGCACAGAGCCTGCGCCGCGCACCACGTCGATGCTGTCCAGGTTGCCCGAAGAGATCGGCGCCATCGACAGCTGCGGCTGGCCATAAGGGGCGAACGCCGCCGGGATGCCATCGATCAACACGGTCGAGCGGGGCGACAGCCGCGAGGTCAGGCCGCGCACGCCAACATTCAGCGACAGGTCGCTGCCACCGGTGCCGTTGGAGTCCTGCACCTGCACGCCAGGGATGCCGCGCAGCACGTCGCGAACGTTCATTGCACCCTGCTCGACCATGGCCTCGCGGCGCACCACGGTGCGCGCGCCGGGGTGGTTCTGCACCACGGCCTGGTCGGCATCGCCCAGCCAGTCACCGACCACCTTGATGTCGGTGGGCGCCAGCTCCAGGCTACCGCTGCCCAGGTCGAGGGTGGTCGGCAGCGGCTTTACCACCACTGTGTCCTGGGCCATCTCGAAGGTCAGCCCGCTGCCTTGCAGCAACTGTTGCAGCGCCTGCACCGGCGCCAGGTTGCCGGACACCGCCGGGGCCTGTTTGCCGGCCACAAGCTCAGGGCTGTAGAACAGTTGCAGGTTGGTCTGCTGGCCCAATTGGCTCAGCGCCGAGGCCAGCGGTTGTGCCTGGATCTGGATTGCGCCGCCAGCCTGTTCGGCGTGGCTGTTGACGGCCACGGCACTGACCGCGAGGGCCAGCGCCAGGGCGCGAAAGCGTGGCAAGGATTTGTTGTTGTTCACGTCGTCAGACATCCTGAAGTGCGGGATAAACGCCAACCGCATGCAAATGTAAATGCTTGGCAGTTGCAGCTGGCGAGGAAGACGAACGAGCTGAAAAAAACCTGAATCTATTTCGCGATTATTTCGCGAGAGCCGTCTTCATGGGCTTTGATGGCCACCGGCAAGATGCTCGGCAAGGCCCGCAGCAGTGCATCGGTGTCGTCGGTGCTGAAGGTGCTTGAGAGGCGCATCTGTGCCACCTTGCCGGGGGCAACACGCAGCGGCTGGGTGCGGTAGCGGGAAACTTCGGCCACCACCTCGGCCAGGGTGGCGTTGTCGAACACCAGTTTGCCCTGGCGCCAGGCGGTCAGGGCAGCGGTATTGACCACGTAGGGCGTTGCCACCTTGCCTTGTGCATCTATATGCGCGCCCAGGCCGGCCGTCAGTTGCGCCAGCGAAGCATCCCTGCCCTGCACGCGTACCGAGCCTTGCTCGACCGCTACGCGGGTGGCGACCGGGTCCAGCCTTACATCAAAGCGGGTGCCGGTGACGGTCACGCTGCCTTGGGCCGTGTCGACCACGAACGGTCGGCTGCTGTCGTGGGCGACGATGAACATCGCCTCACCGGCGTTCAGTTGAATGTGCCGCCGCCCCGCGCTGAAATCGACCTGCAACTGCGTACCGCCGTTGAGCGCCAGCTGCGAGCCGTCCGGCAGTTCGACCTGGCGGCGCTCACCGAAGGCAGTCTGTAACTGGTCCTGATGATTGAGGCGCTGGTACTGCCAGCCACTCCAGCCGAGCCCCAGGGCAACCACTGCCACACCGGCCGCCAAGGCTTGGCGCAGCAAACGCCGCCGAGGCAGCTGGCGCACGGGCTCTGGCGCGCACAGGGCATCGAGGCGCTGGCGCGGTATGAAGTCGGCGGCGCGCCAGAGGCTGGCGAGCTGCTGGTATTCTTCGCGATGGCGTGGGTCCGCCTCCAGCCACCCTTGCAAGCGGGCCAGCAGCTCGGCATCCCGCGGCGCATCCTGCACGCGGGCGAACCATTCGGCCGCCTGCTCGCGGACGCTATCGGTACCGTGCTGGTTCATCGAAAAGGTCTCCTGACTCATCATGCCGACACATCCAGGTGCTCACGCAGGTGTCGGAGGGTGCGGATCATATACTTTTCGACCATGTTCTTGCTCAAGCCCATGCGCTCGGCAATCTCGGCCTGGGTCAGGCCTTCGAGCTTCTGCCAGATGAACACCCGTCGGCAGTTGAGCGGCAACTCGGCCAGCGCCCGCTCGACACTGTCGGCCAGCTCCAGCGCGTGTACGTAGGCTTCAGGGTCACCACTGTGGCTGGCGCTTTCCTCAAAGGCCTCCAGCCCCATTGCCTGGCGCCGGTCTTCGCGGCGAAATCCGTCCACGGCAATGTTGCGGGCGGTCTGGTGCAGGTAGGCACGGGGTTGCTCGACCTGTTCGCGGGGGTTTTCCAGGACCCGTACGAAGGCATCATGAGTGAGGTCCTCGGCCTGCTGACGACTGCGCAGCTTGCGCGTCCAGGTGCCGATCAGCTCATGGTAGTGGTCGAGGAAGCCTTTGGGTCCGGACACGGTCGGGTTTCGTCAGGGAGGCAGATAAGGGTGCGAATAGTAATGTTTCTCATCAAACACGGCAAATCCGTCAGTCGGTAACAAAAAATTTATACGGATTTCAGGCACTACAGTGCCAGGAAAATGTGGCCATAAATATGAACACCTCAGGGCCATTCGCGGGTGAGCCCGCGCCCACAGGATTAGCGCAATCCCTACGGGAGCGGCTTCACCCGCAAAAGGGCCGAAACGGTCCATTCCACAATATTTAACGCTTCAATCATCCCAGGGAACATCTGCCGGTCACATGAGTCGGTTATTCAAATGGCAGGTCGTCGATCCGCGACGAACATGCCCGGATTGCCTGTTGATCTTGCATTCTTCACGCCCTAAAGTGCGCGCCGAACGTCCATGCTGGAAACGATCCATCCGGCTCAAGTACTGAGTAGGCGAACCAAAGTGGGGATACGGAGGACGTTCAGTTTGCAGCCACTTATCTTTTCAGTTTGCCCATGGAGTCCCTGAGCATGTCGATCCAGGTCGAAGACTATTTCGCGCGTGACACCTTCCAGAAAATGAAGGCGTTCGCCGACAAGCAAGAAACCCCGTTCGTACTCATCGATACCCAGATGATCAGCAAGGCCTACGACGACCTGCGCGCCGGTTTCGAATTCGCCAAGGTCTACTACGCAGTCAAGGCCAACCCGGCGGTCGAGATCATCGACCTGCTCAAAGACAAAGGCTCGAGCTTCGACATCGCCTCGATCTACGAGCTGGACAAAGTGATGGACCGTGGCGTCAGCGCCGACCGCATCAGCTACGGCAACACCATCAAGAAGTCCAAGGACATCCGCTACTTCTACGAGAAGGGCGTGCGCCTGTACGCCACCGACTCGGAAGCCGACTTGCGCAACATCGCCAAGGCCGCGCCGGGTTCCAAGGTTTACGTGCGTATCCTCACCGAAGGCTCCACCACTGCAGACTGGCCGCTGTCGCGTAAATTCGGCTGCCAGACCGACATGGCCATGGACCTGCTGATCCTCGCCCGCGATCTGGGCCTGGTGCCTTACGGCATTTCCTTCCACGTCGGTTCGCAGCAACGCGACATCAGCGTGTGGGACGCGGCCATCGCCAAGGTCAAGGTGATCTTCGAGCGCCTGAAGGAAGAAGACGGCATCGAGCTGAAACTGATCAACATGGGTGGCGGCTTCCCGGCCAACTACATCACCCGTACCAACAGCCTGGAAACCTACGCCGAAGAGATCATCCGCTTTCTGAAGGAAGACTTTGGTGACGACCTGCCGGAAATCATCCTCGAGCCAGGCCGTTCGCTCATCGCCAACGCCGGCATCCTGGTCAGCGAAGTGGTGCTGGTAGCGCGCAAGTCGCGTACTGCGGTCGAGCGTTGGGTGTACACCGACGTGGGCAAATTCTCCGGCCTGATCGAAACCATGGACGAGTCCATCAAGTTCCCGATCTGGACCGAGAAGAAAGGCGAGATGGAAGAAGTGGTCATCGCCGGCCCGACCTGCGACAGCGCCGACATCATGTACGAGCACTACAAGTACGGCCTGCCGCTGAACCTGGCGATCGGCGACCGCCTGTACTGGC